>NZ_JBYSWM010000025.1:0-58742 GCF_058781125.1 Pseudogulbenkiania sp. FW507-F1
TTCCACGCCTGGAACCGCGGCCAGGGGATGGCCACAGCCTGGGCCGCGCTGGCGCCGCAGCTGGACGAACTGCGACGCCACGCCCAGGGTTGGCCGAAGCAGGCGCTGGGATCGTCCGACTTGGCAAGCCGGCTGGTGCAAATGGTTGAAAACACGCTACAATAGCTGGTTTTTACGGAAATCCGTTTCCGATTCCGACTCAAGATTTGGGACTTTGAAGCAATGAAAACCGCACAGGAACTCCGCGCAGGCAACGTATTCATGGTCGGCTCCGAGCCGATGGTCGTGCAGAAGGCCGAATTCAGCAAATCCGGCCGTAACGCCTCCGTCGTCAAGATGAAGATGAAGAACCTGCTGACCGGCGCCGGCTCCGAAACCGTTTACCGCGCCGACGACAAGTTCGACGTGATCGTTCTGGACCGCAAGGACTGCACCTACTCCTACTTCGCCGACCCGATGTACGTGTTCATGGACACCGAGTACAACCAGTACGAAGTGGAAGCCGACAACCTCGGCGACACCATCAACTACATCGTCGACGGCATGGAAGACGTGTGCCAGGTCACCTTCTACGACGGCAAGGCCATCTCGGTCGAACTGCCGACCAGCGTGGTGCGCGAAGTGGAATACACCGAGCCGGCCGTACGCGGCGATACCTCGGGCAAGGTGCTGAAACCCGCCCGTCTGGTCGGTACCACCTTCGAAGTTCAGGTTCCGGCTTTCGTCAACACCGGCGAGAAAATCGAAATCGATACCCGCACCAACGAATTCAAGAAGCGCGTGTAATCGCGACGCTCCTCGTCAAAAAAGCGGCCTGATGGCCGCTTTTTTGTTGTCTTGCCAACGAGGTTGCCCTCCTGGTGGCGCCTCGCCGGGCACCATTACAGCGCGATCGACTGCAGCGACTCGAGCTTGAAGTTGTCGACCAGGTGGGGCAACTCCAGGTAGCTGCTCGACTGCATCTCGGTGAGACGGCTCGCGGTGCGGAAGAACTCGCTGGCCTGCATCCCCTCGGTGTAGATACCGTCGATCTCCACCGCGCAGCTGGCCACCAGTTTGACGCGGTGGTCGTAGAACACGTCCACCAGCCAGGTCAGCCGGCGCGCCGGCGAAGCGTCGTTGGCCGACAGCCTGGGGATGCCCGAAACGAACACGGTATGATATCCGGCGGCGATATCGAGGTAGTCGGTCTGCGAACGCGGGCCGCCGCACAGCGTGGCGAAATCGAACCAGATCACCCCCGGCGCGTGGCGCTTGACCATCAGCTTGCGCCCCTGGATTTCGATCTGGCGCGGCGACTCCGACGCCCCGGCGGTGAGACGGTCGAACATCGCCTCCATGCGCGCGTCGCTGTCCGCGCCGGACGGCACCATGAACAGCGGCTCGCGCGTCAGCTCGCGCAGCCGGTAGTCGTTGCCGCCGTCGAGGTTGAACACCGCCAGGTGCTGCTTCAGGAGTTCGATCGCCGGCAGGAAGTTGTTGCGCTGCAAACCGTTGGGATAGAGCTGGTCGGGGGGATAGTTCGAGGTCAACACCATGATCACGCCATGGCGGAACAGCTCGCTCAACAGGCGCGACAGGATCATGGCGTCGGCGATGTCGCTGACATGGAACTCGTCGAAGCACAGCAGCCGCGTCGCCTGGGCGATGCGTGCCGCCACCGTCACCAGCGGGTCGGTCTCCTTGCTCAACGAGCGCAGCTGGTTGTGCACCTCGGCCATGAAATGATGAAAGTGCACGCGGCGCTTGCGCCGGTACGGCACGCAGGTGAAGAAGGCATCCATCAGGAAGCTCTTGCCGCGCCCCACCCCGCCCCAGAAGTACAGACCCTGCGGCACCTCGGGGCTTCTCAGGCTGCGCCCGAGGAAACGGTTGCGCTTGGTCTTGAAGTCGACCAGCTGTTGCCACAGCGTGTCGAGCATGCCCACCGCAGTCTCCTGCACCGGATCGTGGATGAAGCCATCCTTCTGCGAAGCAGCCCGGTACCAGGCCAGCGGGCTCATCGAGCCGTCTTTGTCGGGAGAAAAAGCGTGTTGTGCCATGCGGACGGTGTCAGAAAATCGAAAACAGGCTCAAAGCGGGTGGAAGAAATCGTGGCGAACGCCCCGAGACCAGCTGGCGTGGCGCCGCCGTACCAGCGGCACGGCGAAGGCCACGACAGCGGAATCGGCGCGCACCGCCGCTTATTCGCACGCGCTCAGGGGAACAGGCCGGTGGACAGGTAGCGGTCGCCGCGGTCGCAGACGATGGAGACGATCACCGCGTTTTCCAGCTGCTGCGACAGTTGCAGCGCCACCGCCAGCGCCCCGCCGGACGACGGCCCGGCCATGATCCCCTCGATGCGAGCCAGGTCGCGCGCGGTCTGCTCGGCCAGCTGCTGCGACACCAGCCGGAGCTCATCGATGCGCGAGTAATCGCAAATCTTGGGCAGGTACTCGTCTTCCCACTTGCGGATGCCGGTGATCTGGCTGCCCGGCTCCGGCTGCACGCCGACGATCTGGATCGCCGGGTTCTTTTCCTTCAGAAAACGGCTGGTGCCCATGATGGTGCCGGTGGTGCCCATGCTGGAAACGAAGTGCGTCACGGTGCCGGCGGTATCGGCCCAGATCTCCGGGCCGGTGCCCTCGTAATGCGCCAGCGGATTGTCCGGGTTGGCAAACTGGTCGAGGATGATGCCCCCGCCCGCCGCTTCCATGCGCCGCGCCTCGTCGATCGAGCCCGGCATCGACAGCGCCGCCGGCGTCAGCACCACCTCGGCGCCGTAGGCACGCATGGTCTGCACGCGTTCGGCGCTGGAATTGTCCGGCATCACCAGGATCATGCGGTAACCCATCATCGCCGCCGCCATCGCCAGCGCGATGCCGGTGTTGCCGCTGGTGGGCTCGATCAGCGTATCACCCGGCTTGATGTCGCCACGCGCCTCGGCGCGGCGGATCATCGACAGGGCAGGACGGTCCTTGACCGAGCCGGCCGGGTTGTTGCCCTCCAGCTTGACCAGCACGATGTTGCTGGTATTGCCGGGCAGACGCTTGAGCTGGACCAGCGGGGTGTGGCCGACGAAATCTTCCAGATGCTTGAACGTGGGCAGGGTCATGCGGATTCTCCGTATAAGCCGATCATTATACCGGTTGCGCGCCAAAAAAAATCCACGGCCTCGACAGGGCTTTGCCACAGGTGCCGGCTACCGAACGGTTTAATTCAATATTTCTGTAATGTTCAAAATGTACGATGGCGCTATCCGGGAATCACGGCAAGGGATGTCCCCTTCGACGCACCATCATTCCCGCCTTTTTCCATAAGCGAGTCCGCCATGAAACAACGTGTTTTTGCTTCGAAACTGGTAATGGCCTTGCTGGCCGCCACCCTGCTGCCGGCCCAGTTCGCGCTGGCCGACGAGGCGGCCGATGCCGCGCTGGCCGCCAAGGTCAAGACCGCCATCGACGCCAACCCCACGCTCAAGGCGTTCAACCTGAAGGTCAGTGGCAAAAACAACGACGTCACCATCGAAGGCAATGTCGATGAAGGCCTGCAGATGGCCGAAGTCGGCGCCATCGCCGAGAAGGTCGACGGCGTGAAGTTCGTCTTCAACAATATCATGCCGAAGAACTGATCTAGCTCTCCAGGCACTTCGGCCCCAAGACAAACAGCCCGCGATGCGGGCTGTTTGTCATTCTTGGCTACGTAACCCAGAACCTATCCAGTAGGCGAGCGAGCCAAAGCGGGTTGAGTGTCGCCGGAGCGCAGGAACCGGAATGTACACGGAGTGCATGAGGATTCCGAATCGCTGAGCGAATCTAAAATTCGCACGCGGTCCGCCGGCGCTCAAGATGCAAAGGCGCAGCCGCCTAATGGCATAGGTTCTCAGCGGCTCATCAACCAATCGACATACCTATCAACGCCCTGCTCCACCGACAGCATCGGCTCGTCGTAACCGGCCTCGCGCAGCTTGCCGATGTCGGCCTGGGTGAAGCTCTGGTACTTGCCCTTGAGCGCGTCCGGGAACGGCGTGTACTCGAGGATGCCCTGCTCCACCAGCTCGGCATGGCTCAAGGCTGGCTTGCCCTCGTGGCGACGGCAGGCGTTGACGGTGGCCACGGCCACATCGTTGAACGGCTGTGCCCGGCCGGAGCCGAGGTTGAAGATGCCGGACAGTTCCGGATTGTCGAGGAAGAACAGGTTGACCTTGACCACGTCCTCCACCGACACGAAATCGCGGCTCTGACAGCCGTCGCCCCAGCCGTCCCAGCCGCCGAACAGCTTGACCTTGCCGGTTTCGCGGTACTGGTTGAAGTTGTGGAACGCCACCGAGGCCATGCGCCCCTTGTGCTGCTCGCGCGGGCCGTAGACGTTGAAGTAGCGGAAACCGGCCACCTGCGCGGTCAGGCCTTCCTTCATGCGCTGGCGCAGCACCTGGTCGAACAGGAACTTGGAGTAGCCGTAGACGTTGAGCGGCCCCTCGAACTCGCGCTCCTCCTTGAAGGTGCTGCCGCCGCCATACACCGCCGCGCTGGAGGCGTACAGGAACTGGATTTCCTCGCTCTGACAGTAGTCGAGCAGCGCCAGCGTGTACTGATAGTTGTTGTCCATCATGTACTTGCCGTCGTGGTTCATGGTGTCGGAGCAGGCGCCCTCGTGCACGATGGCCATCAGCTCGCCGTCGTACTCGCCGTCCAGCAGCAGGTCGAGGAATTCGTGCTTGTCGAGGTAGTGGCTGATCTCGCAGTCGACCAGATTGCGGAACTTGTCGCCGGAGCTCAGGTTGTCGACGGCGATGATGTCGGTGATGCCGCGGCCGTTGAGCGCCTTGACGATATTGGAGCCGATGAAGCCGGCGGCGCCGGTAACGACGATGGTCATGGTGTAGTCCTTTTCAGACGGATTCTTCAGAAGGAGGAACCGGGTTCCTCGAGGAACACCGCTTCTTCCGCGGTGCTTTCCCGGCCCAGCGCGGCATTGCGATGGGGAAAGCGCCCGAAACGTTCGACCACCGCGCGGTGGCGGCGGGCGTAATCGATTACATTGTCCTGGCCGGGGTAGCTGGCCAGCGCGGCAAACAGCCGCACCGCCTCGTCCTGATCGGCGAGCGCCTCGCTATGCTCAAATGGCAGGTAGACAAACCAGCGCGCCACCGGCGGCAACCGGGCATCGAGCCCCGCCGCCACCGCCTGGCGCGCCACCTCGCGCGCCCGCGCGTCGCAGCCGAAGGCACGCGCCGTGCCACGGAACAGGTTGCGCGTAAACTGATCGGCGACGATCAGCCAGGCCAGCGTGGCGCGGGCATCGCCGAGATCGGGCGGCAAGGCCCCCGCCTCCAGCGCCTCGACCAGCCTCAGGAAGCGCTGCCGGATCGACTCGTCGAATGCGGCATCCTTGCGGAACCAGGCGCCACGCTCGCGCGCCAGGTTTTCCTCCTCGACGCCGCCGAACCAGAATGACAGCACCTCGTCGTGCCACAGCATGGCGTGTCCCCTTTGCCAGCCGATTACAACGCGAACAGTTCCGGCTGGGTGCACACCGCGGTGCCCAGCTTGCCGACCACGATGCCGGCGGCGGCGTTGGCCAGCGACATCGCCAGCGGCAGCGGCAGCCCGGCGGCCAGCGCCAGGCCCAGCGTGCCGATCACGGTATCGCCGGCGCCCGATACGTCGTACACCTCGCGCGCCAGGGTCGGCTGGTGCAACGCGCCGTCGGCACGGAATAGCGTCATGCCCTCCTCGCTGCGCGTCACCAGCAGGGCGTCGAGGTTCAGTTCGGCACGCAGCGCCTCGGCCTTGGCGACAAGCTGTTCCTCGCTCTGCCAGCTGCCGGCCACCTGCCTGAATTCGCTGCGGTTGGGGGTGAGCAGCGTGGCCCCGGCATACTTGCTGTAGTCGTCACCCTTGGGGTCGATCAGCACCGGCTTGCCAGCCGCGCGCGCCAGCTCGATCATGCGCGAGACGTGGGTCAGCCCGCCCTTGCCGTAATCGGACAGGATCACCACGTCGTGGTCGGCAACGATGGCGGCGTACTCGTCCAGCTTGTCGGCGAGGATCTCATGGCTCGGCGCATCTTCGAAGTCGAGCCGGATCAGCTGCTGCTGACGTGCCACCACGCGCAACTTGATGGTGGTGGAGATGCCGGCGTCGCGCTTGAACGAGGTGGCGATACCGTCGGCGTCCATCAGCCGTTCCAGCGCGCTGGCGGCCTCGTCGTCCCCGACCACCGACAGGATGGTGGCCTTGCCGCCCAACCCGGCGATGTTGCGCGCCACGTTGGCGGCACCGCCGGCACGCTCTTCCATGCGGCCGATCTTGGCCACCGGCACCGGCGCCTCCGGCGAGATGCGGGAAACGTCACCGAACCAGTAGCGGTCCAGCATCACGTCCCCCACCACCAGCACGCGCGCGCGCCCCATGGCTTCGGCCAGGCTGGCCGGCTGCAAGGCCAGTGCCTGCAACAGTCCCGTCGTCATGGTCTTACCTCCCGATCGCCAGGTAATCGAAGCCCTGCTCGCGCAGCCAGGCCGGATCGTACATATTGCGCCCGTCGATGATCACCGGCACCTTGAGCGCGGCGCGGATCGCCTCGAAGTCCGGGGCGCGGAACATCTTCCACTCGGTGACGATCAGCAGGGCGTCGGCCCCGTCGAGCGGGCTCATCATGTCCTCGGCGAAGCGCAGCCGTGGATTGTCGCCCATCACGCGGCACGCTTCCTCGGCGGCGACCGGATCGTACGCCACCACCTCGGCGCCACGGCGCGTCAGCTCGGCCACGATCACCCGGGAGGGCGCCTCGCGCATGTCGTCGGTATTGGGCTTGAACGCCAGCCCCCACAGCGCGAAGCGGCGCCCGGACAGGTCCTCACCGAAACGTGCCACCGCCTTGTCCACCAGGCGCAGCTTCTGCGCGTCGTTGGCGGCTTCCACCGCATCCAGCACGCGCAGGGTATGGCCGTGGGCCTTGCCGCTGCTGATCAGCGCCTTGACGTCCTTGGGGAAGCACGAACCGCCGTAGCCGGCGCCGGGGTAGAGAAAGTGGTAGCCGATGCGCGGGTCGGAGCCAATGCCGCGGCGTACCAGCTCGATGTCGGCACCCAGCGTCTCGGCCAGGTTGGCCAGTTCGTTCATGAACGAGATGCGCGTCGCCAGCATGGCGTTGGCAGCGTACTTGGTCAGCTCGGCGCTACGCACGTCCATGAACAGGATGCGCTCGTGGTTGCGCTGGAACGGCGCGTACAGGCGGCGCATCATCTCGACGGCGCGCTCGTCCTCGGCGCCGACCACGATGCGGTCGGGCTTCATGAAGTCCTCGATCGCCGCACCTTCCTTGAGGAATTCCGGGTTGGAGACCACGCTGTAGTCGAGCTGGGCGTCGCGCTCGGCCAGCACCTCGGCGATCGCCGCCTTGACCTTGTCGGCGGTGCCGACCGGCACAGTGGACTTGTCGACGACGACCTTGTAGCCGTCCATGTAGCGGCCGATGTTGCGCGCGGCGGCCAGCACGTACTGCAGGTCGGCCGAACCGTCCTCGTCCGGCGGGGTGCCGACCGCGATGAACTGGATGTCGCCGAAGGCGACCGACTCGGCCACGTCGGTGGTGAAATGCAGACGGCCGGCGGCGACGTTACGGCGCACCATGTCGTCCAGGCCCGGTTCGTAGATCGGGATGCCGCCGGCTTGCAGCAGCGCGATCTTGGCCGGGTCGACGTCGAGGCAGCACACCTCGTTGCCGACCTCGGCAAGGCAGGTGCCGGTGACCAGGCCGACGTAGCCCGATCCGATTACGGTGATTTTCATGCTTGGGTCGTCCGGAAGTGAGCGATATCCTGGTTGATCTTGCATAGCACCTCCAGCGGCTCGGCGGCTTTGGTGATCGGGCGGCCGATCACCAGGTAGTCGGCGCCGGCGGCAAGCGCGGCGGTCGGCGTCATCACGCGGCGTTGATCGTCGGCGGCGCTGTCTGGCAGGCGGATGCCCGGGGTGACCAGCTTGAATTCGGTGCCCAACTCAGCCTTGAGCAGCGAGGCCTCCTGCGCCGAACACACCACGCCGTCGAGACCGCTGTCGCGCGTCAGGCGAGCCAGGCGCAGCACCTGCTCCTGCGGCGGTACGGTAATGCCGATTTCGGCCAGGTCGGCGGCCTCCATGCTGGTGAGCACGGTGACGGCAATCAACAGCGGGCGCTGACTGTACTGTTCCAGCGCCTCGCGCGCCGCCGTCATCATGCGGCGCCCACCGGAGGCATGCACGTTGACCATCCACACCCCAGCCTCGGCCGCCGCCTTGCAGGCGTGCGCCACGGTGTTGGGAATGTCGTGGAACTTGAGATCGAGGAATACCTGGAAGCCGCGTGCGGCCAGGCTTTCCACCAGCGCGCGGCCGGACGCGGTAAACAGCTCCTTGCCCACCTTGACGCGACATTCGGCGGGGTCGAGGCGAGCGGCAAAAGCGAGCGCGCTGTTGGCGTCGGCGAAATCCAGCGCGACGACGACCGGAGACACAGGCGCTCCGGACAGGTTGGCCGAAACCAAAGGATTCATGCAGACTCCTGAAACGATTTAAAGCCCGCTACAGTCGGCGAGCACGCCAGGACAGCGAGAGAGCCGACAGCACGCAGGAGCCACATGTACCACGTCGTACAGGAGGACTCCACACACCGTCGGTGCTCGGGTTGCCAAGGCGTAGCCGCCTGATGAAATGGGCGCTTAGTGAATCTCCGAGCGGTTGGGGGTGAAGCTCTCCCATTCGCCGCAGGCCGGGCAGTGCCAGAAGAAGGCGCGCGAACGGAAGTTGCAGCATTTGCAGCGATGCACGGTGAGCCGCTGCGCATGTTTGGAGACCAGGGTACGAATGACCTCGGCGTCGGCACGGCCTTCCGGCGTCAGCCCGTCCATCTGCGACTCGATCAGCCGGTACACCCCATTCAGGCTGGGCCGGGCATGCACCGCCTCGCGCGCCGCTTCTAGGGCACGCGCCTCCCCCTCGTAGGTGGCGACCTTCTGGTACAACAGATCGGTCAGCTCCAATTGCGGGAAGGTTTTCTGATAGCCGCGCAGCAGTGCAATCCCCTCGCTCGGCTTGCCAAGTTTTTCATACGCGTCGAACAGCCGCTCGGCGGCCATCGACAGGTATTCGAAATTCTGTTTCTCGATGCCCTGCCAGGCGGCGATGGCCTCTTCCAGACGGCCTTCGGCGAACTCGATGTCTCCCAAGATCAGGCTGGCGCGCACGCACTTGCGATTGGCTGCCAGCGCCTCGGTGACGTGACGACGCGCCTCGGGATAATTGGACTTGTACAACTCGCCCTGGGCCAGTTCACAGTGGTACTGGGCCACCTCGTGTTGGTAGGAGTGGGCGTCGCTGCGCAACTCCTTGGCCGTGGCGATGGCCTTCTCCCAATCGCGGTCCTGCTGGTAGATGTCGAGCAGCTGCCGCCGCGCCGAGCGCCCCATGTTGCCACTGAGCAGCTTGAGCAAAATCTCTTCGGCCCGGTCGACCAGGCCGGCCTTGCGGAAGTCCTGTGCCAGTTCGAAACGCACGGCGTCGCGTTGCTCGGACGGCAAGTCGGTCGACTCCAGCATCCGCTGGTGCAAGCGGATGGCACGGTCATTCTCGCCACGCTTGCGGTAGAGCTTGCCCAAGGTCAGCGGCAGTTCCTGCACCGCCGGTTGCTGCCGGGCCACTTCGGCCAGAGCCTTGACCGCTGCCCCACTGTCTTCTTCCACCAGGGCATCGAGACCGCGGAAGAAACCCGCCGGGACTTCCTTTGCCTGCTTCAGCACCGAACGCATGTCGACGCGCGCCGCCAGCCAGCCCAGGGCAAAAAACGCGGGGAACAGCAGCAACCACCACAGATCGAGCTCCAAGGCCATCCTTTCTCTTCAACGACAAAAATACGGCTGCCGCCCGAAGGGGCGGCAGCTTGCAACGGTCATCTTCAATCGGCCAAGGCGTCGCTGGGGTCGTGCACTACACGCGGCGAGGGCGGTCGATTGCGCAATTCCTTTTTCAGCAGCGACAGCTGCCGGCGCAAGCGCAGGTAGTAGGACAGGGTCGCCAACAGGCCGACCGCCGCTCCGGCAATGAAAAACACAAGCAGAAACACGATCAGCGGCGCGCTCCAGACCTGTCCAAAGAACAGCTTGAAATCGACCTGATGGCTGTTCTGCACCGTCACGGCGATCAGCAGCACCAAGAGGACAAGTTCGATGATACGCAGCACGTAGCGCATGGTTTTTCTCGGGGTAAGGAGTAAGCCGGAGTGCAAGTTTAAACGATTGGCTGACACAACCCAAGCCGCGCGGGAGGCGGCAACGAAAAAGCGCCGCGATGAGCGGCGCTTTGCTTGGGCTGGTAAGACAGCAAGGGCAGGCCTTTCAGACCTGCTCCTGGGCAAGCAGCGCGAGATCAACCCGTTCGCGCAGTTCCTTGCCCGCCTTGAAATGCGGCACAAACTTCTCAGGAACCGAGACGCTGCTGCCCGACTTCGGGTTGCGCCCGACCCGCGGCGGCCGGTAGTTCAGATCGAAACTACCGAAGCCGCGGATTTCGATGCGCTGCCCGGTGGCCAGGCTGCCGGCCATCGCATCCAGGATGGTCTTGACGGCCAGCTCAGCATCCTTGTAGACCAACTGAGAATTGCGCTCGGCAAGATGTTCCGCCAGCCTGGCAATCAGCTCAGATTTGGTCATGATGCCATTACTCAGCGTTGTTGCCCGAAGACAGCTTGGCTTTCAGCAGCGCGCCCAGGCTGGTGGTACCAGCGCTGACGTTGGCATCGCTGGCAGCCAGGGAGCGCAGGGCAGCGCCTTCTTCCTGGGCATCCTTGGCCTTGATGGACAGGCTGATGTTGCGGCTCTTGCGATCGACAGCGATGATCACGGCCTCAACTTCGTCACCTTCCTTCAGGTGGGTGCGGATGTCTTCCACGCGGTCGCGGGACACTTCCGAAGCGCGCAGGTAGCCTTCGACGTCACCGTCCAGCTGAATCACGGCGCCCTTGGCGTCCAGCGACTTCACGGTACCCTTGACCAGGGCGCCCTTGTCGTTCATGGCAACGTAGTTGTTGAACGGATCGCCTTCGAGCTGCTTGATGCCCAGGGAGATACGCTCTTTTTCCACGTCGATGGACAGAACAACGGCTTCAACCTCGTCGCCCTTCTTGAACTTGCGCACGGCGTCTTCGCCGGTTTCGCTCCAGGACAGGTCGGACAGGTGAACCAGGCCGTCGATGCCGCCCGGCAGGCCCACGAACACGCCGAAGTCGGTGATCGACTTGATGGCGCCGACCAGCTTGTCGCCCTTCTTGTAGGTCGCAGCGAAATCGTCCCACGGGTTGGCCAGGCACTGCTTCATGCCGAGGCTGATACGGCGGCGGTCTTCGTCGATCTCGAGGATCATGACTTCGACTTCGTCGCCAACCTGAACCACCTTGGACGGGTGTACGTTCTTGTTGGTCCAGTCCATTTCGGACACGTGCACCAGACCTTCGATACCTTGTTCGATTTCAACGAACGCGCCGTAGTCGGTCAGGTTGGTCACCTTGCCGAACAGGCGGGTACCGGACGGGTAGCGACGGGACAGACCAACCCACGGGTCGTCGCCCAGCTGCTTGAGGCCCAGCGAAACGCGGTTCTTTTCCTGGTCGAACTTAAGCACCTTGGCTTCGACTTCGTCGCCCACGGCGAGGACTTCGGACGGGTGCTTGACGCGGCGCCATGCCAGGTCGGTGATGTGCAGCAGACCGTCGATGCCACCCAGGTCAACGAACGCACCGTAGTCGGTGATGTTCTTGACGATACCTTTAACCACAGCGCCTTCGCACAGGGTTTCCAGCAGAGCTTTGCGCTCTTCGCCCAGGGTTTCTTCCAGCACGGCGCGGCGGGATACCACCACGTTGTTGCGCTTGCGGTCCAGCTTGATGACCTTGAACTCGACCTGCTTGCCTTCGTACGGGGTGGTGTCTTTCACCGGACGTACGTCAACCAGGGAGCCCGGCAGGAAGGCGCGGATGCCGTTGACCATAACGGTCAGACCACCCTTGACCTTGCCGCTGATCAGGCCGGACATGATGGTGCCGGCTTCCAGGGCTTCTTCCAGCTCGATCCAGGCGGCCAGGCGCTTGGCTTTTTCGCGCGACAGCTTGGTTTCGCCGAAGCCGTTTTCCAGCGCGTCGATGGCCACGGTCACGAAGTCGCCAATAGCCACTTCGATAACGCCGCTATCGGCCTTGAATTCTTCAACCGGAATCAGCGACTCGGACTTGAGGCCGGCGTTCACGGTTACAAAGTTGGAATCAAGGCCAACAACTTCGGCCGTGATCACTTCGCCTACGCGCATGTCGTGAAGGGTGAGGCTTTCTTCGAACAGCTGGGCGAAGTTTTCCATAGCGAGGGTAGTCATTAAGATTACTCACACGTGCATGCCTTGCGGCACGCGGGTTAGTGGTTGAGATACCGTCTTGCAATGCAGCAAAGACGGGTGCTAAAAAAATTAGAGGCCGGAGGCCTGTTGCTCCCTGAACCACTGAACGACTGCCTCGACCGCTTGGTCGATGGTCAGTTCGGTGGTATCAAGCAGTTTGGCATCCGGCTCCTGGCGCAGGGGGGCGACCGTTCTGGCGGCATCGCGCGCATCACGATCGACTATGTCCTGCTTAATCTTTGGAAGGTTAGCAGATTCCCCCTTGCCGATCAACTGCTTATAGCGCCGGCTGGCTCGCTCGTCGGCACTGGCGGTCAGGAAAACCTTGAGCGTCGCGGTGGGAAACACCACCGAACCCATATCGCGCCCGTCGGTGACCAGGCCGGGTGCCTGACGGAAGGCGCGCTGGCGCTCGAGCAGCGCTTCGCGCACCGCCGGCAGCGCACCGACACGCGAGGCACCCATGCCGATTTCTTCGCCGCGGATGGCGTCGCCGGCGTCTTCGCCGTCGAGCCAAACCGTGCCGTCGGCAAAGGCGACCGGCAGTTGGCGCGCCGCCTCGGCCAGCGCGGCCTCGTCCTCCATGGGGATGCCGCGACGGATGGCAAGCAAGGCCACCAAGCGGTAGAGCGAGCCGGAATCGAGATAGTGGAATCCGAGCTGGTCGGCCACCAAAGCGGCCACGGTGCCCTTGCCGGAGGCGGAGGGTCCATCGATGGTGATGACGGGTACGGTCATGTCGAGAAAAACCTGAGCAATAAGGTTGGCCGAAGCGAACCGGAAAAAGGGATCATTCTAGCTCAGCCAACACGGCCCCGGGGCTCGGGAATAGCGCGGCGAGCCACGCGCCGTCCGGCCAAGAGCGGGCAGGAAGAAGAACCGGCCGGGCACTCGCCGTGTCAGTGAGGTCTTCCGCGCCGTCCCGGTGAGCGCTTCCTGGCGGACAGGCCCGGTTTGCCTAGACGGCGGCCACACGGGTACAGTGGAGTGCCGAAGGCGGTACGATCCGATGTCGTGCCGCGATGACTCAGACCGAACCGTTCAAGAATCCGATCCCATGGAACAGCTGCTTCTTTCGCCCTCCCCCCGCCTGTCGGGCACCATCCGCCTGCCCGGCTCCAAGAGCATCTCGAACCGCACCCTGCTGCTGGCCGCGCTGGCCCAGGGCAAGACGCTGGTGCGCGAGTTGCTCGACTCCGACGATATCCGCCACATGCTGGGCGCGCTGCGCCTGCTGGGCGTGATCATCGAGCAGGTCGGCGACAGCCGCGACTTCGTGGTGCACGGCGTGGGCGGGGCGTTTCCGGTGAAACAGGCCGAACTGTTCCTCGGCAACGCCGGCACCGCCTTCCGCCCGCTGACCGCGGCGCTGGCGCTGATGCAGGGCGAGTACCAGCTCTCCGGCGTGGCGCGCATGCACGAGCGGCCGATCGGCGACCTGGTCGACGCGCTGCGCGTGGCCGGCGCGGACATCCGTTACCTCGGCAACGCGGGCTTCCCGCCGCTGGCGATCGCCCCGGCGACGATCGACGCCGGCCGGGTGATCCCGGTCAAGGGCAACGTGTCGAGCCAGTTCCTCACCGCGCTGTTGATGGCGCTGCCGCTGACCAGCGAAGCGGTGACCATCGAGGTGGTCGGCGAGCTGATTTCCAAACCCTACATCGAGATCACGCTCAACCTGATGGCGCGCTTCGGCGTCAAGGTCGAGCGCCAGGGCTGGCAGCGCTTCACCATTGCCGCCGGCCAGAGCTATCTCTCGCCGGGCGAGATCCACGTCGAGGGCGACGCCTCCAGCGCCTCCTACTTCCTTGCCGCCGGCGCCATCGCCGGCGGGCCGGTGCGGGTGGAAGGCGTCGGTCGAGACAGCATCCAGGGCGACGTGAAGTTTGCCGACACCCTGCGCGAGATGGGCGCGACCATCAGCATGGGCGACAACTGGATCGAGGCCAGCGCCCCGGCCGGCGGCCTCAAGGCGCTCGACGTCGACCTCAACCACATCCCCGACGCCGCGATGACCATCGCCGTGGCGGCGCTGGCGGCCGACGGCACCACCACCATCCGCAACGTGGAGAGCTGGCGCGTCAAGGAAACCGACCGCCTGTCGGCGATGGCCACCGAGCTGCGCAAGGTCGGCGCCACGGTGGAGGAAGGCCGCGACTACATCCGCATCACCCCGCCGGCGGCGCTGACGCCCAACGCCGAGATCGACACCTACGACGACCACCGCATGGCGATGTGCTTCTCGCTGGTGGCGCTGATGGGCACTCCGGTGGTGATCAACGACCCCAAGTGCGTCGCCAAGACCTTCCCCGATTACTTCGAGGTGCTGGCCTCGCTGACGCGCTGAGCGCCTCCGCGTCGGCACGCAAAGCGCCCGCCAGCGGGCGCTTTTTTCATGTAAAAACACCTTATATTGTTATCGACAGGCAAATCGATGACAATATATTGATCAACACCCTCGACTTCAACGCCATGACCGACTTCTTCGCCCTGCGCCGCGAGTTCATGCAGCGCTTCGACCTGACCCCGCCCGCCCAGCCGACGCCGCAGCCGGCCGACCTGACCTTATGGGAAACCATGCTGCGCGAGGAACTGGCCGAATTCTGGCAGGCGCTCGCCGAGTACAAGTCGCTGGCCGGCGTGGACGAGGCCGAGCGCGTGCGACGCATGGCGGAGCTCGCCGCCGAAGGAGTGGACGTGATGAACGTGTTGACCGGGCTGTTGCTGTCGCAGGGCCTGCCGGTGGCCGAGATGGCGCGGGAAATCCACGCCGCCAACCTGCGCAAATGCGTCGACGGCCAGGTGCGGCGGCGTGCCGACGGCAAGATATTGAAGCCGGACGGCTGGCAGCCGGCCGACAAGGAAGGGGTGATCCGCGCCGCCCTGCCGCAGGAGCGCTAGCGCCGCCTTGCCAGCAGCCGGTCGAGTTGGGCGGCGAAGGCCTGGCGCTCACGTTGGCCGAAGGGTGCCGGGCCGCCGGTGGCGACGCCGCTGTCGCGCAGCTCGGTCATGAAGTTGCGCAGCGCCAGCGCCTCGCGGATGCTGGCGTCGCTGTACAGCTCGCCGCGCGGGTTGAGCGCCAGAGCGCCGCGCTCCACCACCTGGGCAGCGAGCGGAATGTCGGCGGTGATCACGATATCCCCCACCTCTACCTGCTGCGCGATGTAGTTGTCGGCGACGTCGAAGCCGGCCGGCACCTGTACCGTGCGGATATGCGCAGACGGTGGCGTGGCGAGCAAGCGGTTGGCCACCAGCACCAGCGCCGTGGCGGTACGCTCCGCGGCGCGGTACAGGATGTCCTTGATCACCACCGGACAGGCATCGGCATCCACCCAGATCGTCATCGTTCTTGCCCTTTCTATGGCCTATCCCTGGCGCATGAAGCGCTGATTCCACGCCACGCGTGCCGCGCGCGCGGTGTCGAACACCTCGGCCAGACCGGTGCCGTCGCCCGCTGCCAGCAGGGCATGCAGCCGGTCGAGCGCCGCACGGTAATCGTCGAGCTCGGCCAGCAGCGCCGCGCGGTTGGCCAGGCTGATGTCACGCCACATTTCCGGGTGGCTGCCGGCAATGCGGGTGAAGTCGCGAAAGCCGGTGGCGGCGAAGTCGAAGCAGCGCGCGGCGTCGTCCTTGCCGGCGATCATGTCGACGTAGGCAAAGGCCAAGAGATGCGGTAGATGGCTGACGGCGGCGAACACCGCGTCGTGCTCGGCGGCACTCATCACGTGCACCTTGGCTCCGCAGGCCTGCCACAGGCGGCTCACCAGCTCGCTGGCGTCGGCGCCGGTTTCGGCCAGCGGCGCCAGCACCACCTTGCGGTTTTCGTACAGGCCGTACTGGGCGGCGACGGCGCCGGACAGATCGGAGCCGGCGATCGGGTGGGCCGGCACGCAGCGCGCCAATTGCTGCGGCAGATGCTGGCGGAACAGTGCGACCACGTCGCTCTTGGTGCTGCCGGCGTCGGTGACGATGGTGTGCGCCGGCAAGGTGTCGGCCATGGCCGCCAACAGTGCGCCCATCTGCCCGACCGGCGTGGCGAGCAGCACCATGTCCGCCTGCGTCACCGCGTCGGCGATGTCCTGGCTGATCTCGTCCACCACGCCCAGTTGCAGGGCGCGCTGCAGATTCTCCAGCGTGCGGCCGACGCCGATCACGCGCTCCACCAGGCCGGCGCGCTTGAGCGCCAGCGCAAACGAGCCGCCGATCAGACCGACTCCGACCACCACCAAGGTCTTGATGCCTTGCTGCACCGTTTTTCCCCTTCAACCCGGCAAGACCGCTCCGGCAGGCCGGCGCGGCGTGTGAACTATGGTAAAGGGTCTATCATAAGCGATTTTGCCGGGCGGCTGCCGAGCAAAGGTCGATTCAGCATCCCGGGGAGAACACCATGATGCATTCGCTGTACCTGTACTACCAGGTCGCCGTGCCCGACGCCAGGCTGCGCCAGACGGTGCAGGCGTTACAGCAGGAGCTGTGCGCGCGCTGCGGGGTGAGCGCGCGGCTGCTACGCCGGCGCGACGACCCCACTACCTGGATGGAGGTTTACGAAGGAATCGCCGACGACGCGGTATTTGCCGCCACGTTGGCCGAAGCCGAGCAACGCCATGGCATCGCGGCCTTGAGCGGCCCTCGCCACGCCGAATGGTTCCAGCCACTGGACGAAGCGGGCCCGGCGCCCTGAGCGGCGCCGCGTGAAACCGTGCAGCGCCAAGCCGTTGGCGAAAGATCGGAGGGGCGGAATACCGCGAAGTGCATCGTTGCAGGAGCCTGGTGCGCTCCGCGCCACGATCGTGTGTGCTTTTCAGGCCGCCGCCGCGAGCTGTGCCATGAGCGCCCGCAAGGCCTGCGGAATCGGCCAGGTCCGCTCCCCCAGCCGCACCACCGGCCAGATCCCGATCAGGCTGTTGCACAGGAACACCGCCTCGGCGGCGTCGAGATCGGCCAGCGTCAGGCGTGCCTCACGCACCGCCAGGCCGAGCGCCGGGGCGTTGTCCAGCACCCAGGCGCGCAGCGCACCGGCCACGCCGCTGCGGTCGAGCAAGGGCGTGGCGAGTTCGCCACCGCTCAGCAGGAACAGATTGCTCATGGTGCCCTCGACCAGATAACCCTCGCTGTCCAGCAGCAGCCCCTCGTGGATCGCGGGGTCGCTCCATTCCGAGCGCGCCAGCACGTTCTCCAGCCGGTTGAGGTGCTTGATGCCGGCCAGGCATGGCTGCTGGCCGAGGCGCAACTCGCACCGCCGTACCGTCACCCCCTGCTCCGCCAGTTCGGCCGGGTAGCCAGCCCAGGCGTTGGCCGAGACGAGGCGCGTCGGCACCGCGTCGGCCGGCATGGCGTAACCGCGCCGCCCGACGCCGCGCGTCAGCACGATCTTGGCCACCGCGCGCTCGAGACCGGCCGCGGCCAGCGCCAGTTCGGCCAGGACCAGACGCTCGTCCGGCAGCGGCAGGGCCAGCCGGGCGCAGTCTTCGGCCAACCTTTGCCATTGCCAGCGCCACAGCCGGGGCCGGCCGGCCAACAGCTCCAGCGTGCGGTACACGCCGTCGCCGTAGGCCAGGCCGCGATCGAGCGCCGAGACCTGCTCGCCCGGCACGCCGTCGATCAGCATCGCCATCAGCCCTGCTCCACGCCCAGCGCGCGCAGCAGGCCGCGCGCCTTGTGCCGCGTCTCCTGCAGCTCGCGCTCGGGGTCGGAGTCGGCCACGATGCCGCCGCCGGCGCGGAAGCGCAGCTGCTGCCCTTCCTGCATGAAGGTGCGGATAAGGATGTTCAGGTCCATGCTGCCGTCGCGGTTGAGGTAGCCCAGGCTGCCGGTGTAGGCGCGGCGCGCACCGGCTTCCAGCTCGCGGATGATCTGCATGGTGCGCACCTTGGGGCAGCCGGTGATGGTACCGCCGGGGAACAGCGCGCGCAGCACCTCGGCCGGCGTCACCTCGGGGCGCAGCCGGCCGCGCACGTTGGATTCGATGTGGTGCACGTAGGCGTAGCTGGCCACCGCCATCAGCTCGTTCACCTCCACCGTGCCGGGCTGGCTGATGCGGCCGAGGTCGTTGCGCTCGAGGTCGATCAGCATGACGTGCTCGGCGCGCTCCTTGGTGCTGGAGATCAGGCGCTGTTTCAGCGCGGCGTCCTCCGCCGGGTCGGGCGAGCGCGGGTGGGTGCCGGCGATCGGCCGTGTCTCGGCCCAGCCGTCCCGGACCCGCACCAGCCGCTCCGGCGACGAGCTGACGATCTGCGCCGCGCCGAAATCGGCCAGCGCCGAGAACGGCGCCGGGTTGGCGCGACGCAGCGCGGCGAACAGGTCGGCGGCGCGCACCGATTCGGCCAGCGTGGCGCGCCAGCCGCGCGAGATGTTGACCTGGAACACGTCGCCTTCGACGATGTAACGCTTGAGCCGCACCACGGCGTCGGTGTACCAGCTCGGGGCGTCCTCCGTCAGGCTTTGCAGTGCCACCGGGCGCGGCGTGAACGGCGCCACGGCCCCCACCCTGGCGCGCAGTTCCGCCAGCGCCTCAGCGCTTTCTGCCACCAGCCAGCCCTGGCCGGCCGCGCGGTCGAGCAGCACCGCCGCCGGCACGCGCGCCAGCGCCGCCAGCGGGAAGCTGTCCGGCACCCCGGCCGGCACGCTGGGCTCGAACTCCGACAGCAGGTCGTAGCCGAGAAACACGAACCAGCCGCCGACGAAGGGCAGCCGGTGCGGGTTGTCCACCGCCTGCGGCGTGATGGCGCGCACCGCGTCGAGAAACGCGCCACCCTCGCCGTCGTAAAACAGCCGGGTCTCGCCCGGCAGGGCGAACAGCATGTCCCAGCCCTGCTCGCCGGAAGACATCAGCAGGTAGGGAAAACGGGCCCGATCGGCGGCGTGCAGCGCCAACAGATCGGGGGAAACATCGAGTCGTTCGGTAAACATGACCGGTCCTGGGCCCGCGTCGGGACGACGTTGGCCGAAAAAAGAAAAACCGCTGCGAGTGTAACGCAGCGGTTTCGGCTGTCAATGACGCTTCAGGACGGCTCAGACGCGCTTGAAGACCAGCGTGCCGTTGGTGCCGCCGAAGCCGAAGGAGTTGGAGATCGCCACATTGATCGGCATCTCGCGCGCGGTGTTGGCGACGTAGTCCAGATCGCAACCGCCCTCGACATCCTGTTCGAAAAGGTTGATGGTCGGCGGCGACACCTGGTTGTACAGCGCCAGCACCGAGTACAGCGCCTCGACGCCACCTGCGCCACCCAGCAGGTGACCGGTCATCGACTTGGTCGAGTTCACCACCAGCTTCTTGGCGTGATCGCCGAAAGCCAGCTTCAGTGCGGTAGTCTCGTTGGCATCCCCCAGCGGAGTGGAGGTACCGTGCGCATTGACGTAGTCCACCTCGTCCGGGTTGACACCGGCATCGCGCAGCGCGTTCTTCACGCCACGGGCCGGGCCTTCGCTGTTCGGCGCGGTGATGTGGTGCGCGTCCGAACTCATGCCGAAGCCGATCAGCTCGGCATAAATGCGGGCGCCACGCTTCTTGGCGTGTTCGTACTCTTCCAGCACCAGCACGCCGGCGCCCTCGCCCATCACGAAACCGTCACGGCCCTTGTCCCACGGACGGGACGCGGTGGCCGGATCGTCGTTGCGCGTCGACAGTGCCTTCATCGCGGCAAAACCGCCGATGCCCAGACGCGAGATGGCGCCTTCGGCACCACCTGCCACCATCACGTCGACGTCGCCGTACTGGATCAGGCGCGCGGCGTCACCGATGCAGTGCGCGCCGGTGGTGCAGGCGGAAACGATGCCGTAGGTTGGCCCCTGGTAGCCCTTGAAGATCGACACGTGGCCGGCGATCAGGTTGACCAGCGAACCCGGGATGAAGAACGGGCCGATCTTGCGCGGACCGCCTTCCATCAGGGCCACGCCGGTTTCCTCGATCAGCGGCAGGCCGCCGATGCCGGAACCGATGTTGACGCCGACGCGGGTCTTGTCGAGATCGGGAACGTCCTCGAGCCCGGCATCGGCGATGGCCTGGAAGGCCGCAGCGATGCCGTAATGGATGAACACGTCCATGCGGCGTGCATCCTTCGGCGCGATGTAGTCGCCGATGTTGAAATCTTTCACCTCACCGGCGATCTGGCACGCCAGGTCGCTGGCGTCGAAACGGGTGATGGTGCCGATGCCGGACTTGCCGGCCAGCAGGTTGGCCCAGCCGGAGGCAACATCGTTGCCAATCGGGGACACATGGCCAAGGCCGGTTACTACTACTCTACGTTTGGTCACGGGGCTTTCTCCGCAAAGGCAGGGAGGGCGTTCTCCCGATTGTTTCGAAACGGCCGCACCCAGATCAGACAAAACCGGGGCGCACATGACACCCGTTTCGAAGTCGCCAACAAAAAGGACCTCTGCTGCGAGCGCATGGCGCTATCGGGCAGAGGTCCCTGGGTACAGCGAAAAAAATTACTTGTTCAGATGAGCGTTGACGAAGTCAATCGCTTGCTGAACGGTGGTGATCTTCTCGGCTTCTTCATCCGGAATTTCGCATTCGAACTCTTCTTCCAGAGCCATCACCAGTTCAACGGTATCCAGGGAGTCAGCGCCCAGATCGTCGACGAAGGAAGATTCGATTTTCACTTCGGCTTCGTTCACACCCAGTTGTTCGGCAACGATCTTCTTGACGCGCTGTTCAATGTTTTCCATTTGTATTAACCCTTTACCTTTCTGATTCGGGATAACAAAACCCGAGTATTCTACAAAAAAAATTTAGAGTAGCCTACCTAAATGCTTTAACCGCCCGCGAACAGGCGGATTAGGGCATCAGCATGCCACCATTCACATGCAATGTCTGGCCGGTGATGTAGGCCGCGCGATCCGATGCCAAAAAGCCCACGGCATCGGCGATGTCCTTGGCGTCGCCGAGACGGCCCAGGGCGATCTGCTGCACCAGCATCTCGCGCTGCGCTTCCGGCAGTGCGCGGGTCATATCGGTGTCGATGAAGCCCGGCGCCACGCAGTTGACGGTGATGTTACGGCTGCCCACTTCGCGCGCCATCGACTTGGTGAAGCCCATGATGCCGGCCTTGGCGGCCGCGTAGTTGGTCTGGCCGGCGTTGCCCATCGCGCCCACCACCGAAGCGATGTTGACGATGCGGCCCCAACGCGCCTTCATCATGCCACGCAGCACGGCCTTGGAGGCCTTGAACACCGAGCGCAGGTTGGTGTCCATGATGGCGTCCCAGTCCTCGTCCTTCATGCGCATCAAGAGACCGTCGCGGGTGATGCCGGCGTTGTTGACCAGGATGGCGATGTCGCCGTATTCCTTGGCGATGGTGTCGACCAGCGTCTCGATGGCCCCCTCTTCACCGACGTTGAGCACCATGCCCACGCCGCCTTGCGCCGCCAGGCGCTCGCCGATGGCGGCGGCCCCTGCCTCGGAGGTGGCGGTGCCGATGACTTTGGCTCCCTCGGCGGCCAGTGCTTCGGCAATCGCCGCACCGATGCCGCGGGACGCGCCGGTCACCAGCGCCACTTTACCCTGCAGACTCATCAACTTTCTCCTCGAAATGCCCCACCGCCGGAATGACACGGCGACGGAGAAGTGTCTCTTTTTTACCGCAGATCGCGTTATTTCAGCTCTTCGCAAGCCGCTTGCAGCGCCGCGGCATCGGTCAGCGCCAAGCCCTTGACGTTGCCGTCGATGCGCTTGGCAAGCCCGGCCAGCACCTTGCCCGGACCGCATTCGGCCAGTTGCAGCACACCATCGGCAGCCAGTTTCTGCACCGTTTCGGTCCAGCGCACCGGGCTGTAGAGCTGGCGCACCAGCGCGTCGCGAATCTGTGCCGGATCGCTGTAGCTCGCCACGTCGGCGTTGTGCAGCACCGGAATCGACGGCGCCTTGATCTCCACCTCGGCCAGGGCCGCGGCGAGACGCTCGGCGGCCGGCTTCATCAGCGCGCAGTGCGACGGCACCGACACCGGCAGCGGCAGCGCGCGCTTGGCGCCCTTGGCCTTGCACAGCTCCATGGCGCGTTCCACGGCGGCCTTGGCCCCGGCGATCACCACCTGGCCCGGCGAGTTGAAGTTGACCGCTTCCACCACCTCGCCCTGCGCGGCTTCGGCGCAGGCGGCGCGGATGTCGTCGTCGGACAGGTTGAGAATGGCCGCCATCGCCCCCTCCCCCGCCGGCACGGCTTCCTGCATCGCCTGGGCACGCAGGCGCACCAGCTTGACGGCATCGGCGAAGCCGAGCGCCCCGGCGGCGACCAGCGCGCTGTATTCGCCCAGGCTGTGGCCGGCCACGGCGACCGGCAGCGCACCGCCGACGGCCAGCCAGGCGCGCCAAGTGGCGACGCCGGCGGCCAACATCAGCGGCTGGGTGTTGACGGTGGCGTTGATGGCGTCGGCCGACTCGGCCTTGAGCATGGCCCACAGATCGTCACCGAGCACGGCGGAAGCTTCGTCGAAAGTCTGCTTCACGACCGGCAGGTCGGCGAAACCGTCCATCATGTTGAGGCTTTGCGAGCCTTGCCCCGGGAAAACGAAGGCAAACGACATGGTGAATCTCCCAAGAAAACGTCAGGAACGATGAACGCCAAGGGGCGCCGTCCCGACGCCGATCGCGTCAATTCCGGGACGGCGCACGCCTTGGCGTGCTTGTGTCATCAGAAGGTGAGCAGTACCGCGCCCCAGGCGAAACCGCCGCCGATGCCTTCCAGCATCACGGTCTGGCCACGCTTGATGCGGCCGTCGCGCACCGCGGCGTCGAGCGCCAGCGGGATCGAGGCGGCCGAGGTGTTGCCTTGCTCGGGCAGCGTCACCACCACGCGCTCCATCGGCAGGCCGAGATGCTTGGCGGTGGATTCTATGATGCGCAGGTTGGCCTGATGCGGCACCAGCCAGTCGACCTGGTCCTTGCTCATGCCGACCTCGCCCAGCGTCTTCTCGGCGATGTCCGACAGCGCCTTGACGGCAAACTTGAAGACCGCCGGCCCGTCCATGTGCAGGTAGGGCATGCCCTGGATCTTGCCATCGGCGATCTGCGCCGGGGTGTTCAGGATGTCCTTGTAGCGGCCGTCGGCGGCCAGCTTGGCGTGCAGGATGCCGGGTTCGTCCGACTCGCCCAGCACCACGGCGCCGGCGCCGTCGCCGAACAGGACGCAGGTGCGGCGGTCTTGCCAGTCGAGGATGCGCGACATCACCTCGGCCCCGACCACCAGCGCCTTCTTGGCCATGCCGGACTTGATGTAGTTGTTGGCCGTGATCAGCGCGTACATGAAGCCGGCGCACACCGCCTGCACGTCGAATGCGGCGCAACCGTGCACGCCCAGCTTTTCCTGCAGCAGGCAGGCGGTGCTGGGGAAGACCATGTCGGGGGTGGTGGTCGCCACCACGATGAGGTCGATTTCGTCGGCGGCGACGCCCGCGTCGGCAAGCGCAGCCTGAGCCGCCTTGAGCGCGAGATCGCTGGTGGTTTCCTGCTCGTCGGCGATGTGGCGGGCACGGATACCGGTGCGGGAGACGATCCACTCGTCACTGGTATCAATGCGCTCAGCCAGCATCGCATTCGTAAGCACGGTCGGCGGCAGGTAGCTGCCGGTGCCGAGAATGCGTGAATAGGCCATGTGTCTCAGTTCGCTGCTGCCTCGGATTGCTTGATGTGTTGTAGTTGCTCGGCAACCCGCTCGGCGATGTGAGCAATCACGCTGGAGCCGGCTTCCTCGCAAGCCTGTTCCAGCGCGTACCGGAATCCCAGCGCGTCGGTGCCGCCGTGGCTTTTCACCACGATGCCGCGCAAGCCCAGCAGGCTCGCGCCGTTGTAGCGGCGGGCATCCACCCGTTTCTTGAAGTGGTTCAGGACCGGCATGGCGGCCAGCGCACACAGCCGTGTCCACCAGCTTCGGGTGAATTCTTCGCGCAGGAAAGAGGCAATCATGTGCGCCAGACCTTCGGAGGTCTTGAGCGCCACGTTGCCGGTAAATCCGTCGCAGACTACCACATCCACCGTGCCACGGTAGATGTCGTTGCCTTCGACGTTGCCGTAAAAGTTCAGCGCGGCGTCTTTTAACAGTTCGGCGGCTTGCTTGACGGTCTCGTTACCCTTGATGTCTTCGGAGCCGATGTTGAGCAGGCCCACCGTGGGGTTGGCCTTGCCCGACAGACTGGACACCAGTTCGGAGCCCATGATGCCGAATTGCAGCAGTTGCGCCGGCGTGCAGTCGACGTTGGCCCCCAGGTCCAGCATGCAGCTGGTGCCCTTGCTGGTGGGCAAGAGCTTGGCGATGGCCGGGCGGTCGATGCCGGGAATGGTCTTGAGTACGAAGCGCGCGGTGGCCATCAGGGCACCGGTATTGCCGGCCGACACAGCCGCCTGCGCCTCGCCTTCTTTGACGAGGTTGATCGCGACCCGCATCGACGAATCTTTCTTGTTCTTCATGGCCAGCTGCGGCGATTCGTCCATGCCCACCACCTGGGATGCGTGGTGGAGGCGCAGACGGTCGCGCGCGACGGAGCCATGCAGCGCCAATTCCGCCTCAAGGGCGGTCTGGTCACCTACAAGAATGAGTCGTGCGTCGGGATGGTCTTGGAGAAACTGGATCGATGCCGGGACGGTGACCTTGAGGCCAACGTCACCGCCCATTGCATCAACCGCTACGGTGATAGTCATCAACGTGTACGGTGGTGAAACCTACCTGTTGTTTGACAGGTAAAGTTTGTGCGGAGAAAAAGCGATTACTCGCCCTTGGTCTTGACGACCTTGCGGCCACGGTAGAAGCCGTTCGGGCTGATGTGGTGACGCAGGTGGGCTTCGCCGGTGGTCGGCTCAACGGCCAGCGCCGGGGCGATCAAGAAATCGTGGGCGCGGTGCATGCCACGCTTGGACGGGGACTTTTTGTTCTGTTGAACGGCCATGGTCAACTCCTAAGAATTTCAAGTAGATTCTATTACACGAATCCGGTTTACTCGGACTTGGAGCCCTTGAGCGCCGCCAGCACCGCGAACGGATTCGGCTTGTCGGTCTTGGCGCGCGCGAGAGCATCCGTACCGCAATCGTCGTGTTTCGGCGATAGCGGCAAGCCCATGATGATTTCGTCTTCGACCAGCCGAACCACGTCCAACTCCGGCTCGGCCATGATGGCATCGAGCGTTTCGTCGGCCTCGCAGGCCGCCTCGAGCTTTTCCTCGTCGGTGAACAGCGTCATCGAGGAGTCGGTCTTGAGCACGTACGGCATGCTGGAGAGGCAACGCTGACAGCGCACGGAAATCGTGGCGTCGAGCGTGAGCCGGAGCACGGCACGACGCAACGGGTCGACGTGGCCGGAGAGGGTATACTTTACCTCGCCGTCCGTATCGGACAGGTCGTCGTGTATGCGCTGATCCAGCGCCGAGATGGCCAAGGTGCCAGTCTGCGAGCGGCCCTCGCGGGCAAACTTCAGCGGATCGATCAAAATCGGTTTAGACATAAACCTCGCATGATATAATTCGCCTCCCCGATTTGTCAAAAGAATCAAGCATTCACACCATGCAGATTGTCCTCGCTTCCACCTCTCTCTACCGCCGCGAGATCATCGCGCGCCTGGGCCTGCCGTTCGAGGCCGTGGCGCCGCATTGCGACGAAACCCCGCTGCCCAATGAGACCGCGCTGCAGACCGCCACCCGGCTGGCGCGCGCCAAGGCCGAATCGCTCGCCGGGCGCTTTCCCGAAGCGCTGATCATCGGCTCGGACCAGGTGGCGCTGCTCGACGGCCAGCAGATCGGCAAGCCGCTCGAATTCGAGCGCGGCGTGGAGATGCTCAAGTGGATGAGCGGCCGCACCGTGCTGTTCCACTCCGCGCTGGCGCTGGTGAACAGCGCTACTGGCCGGGTGCAGGAAACGGTGGGCCTGACGCGGGTGACACTGCGCGAGCTGTCCGAGACGCAGATTCGCCACTATCTGACACGCGAGCCGGACGCGCTGCATTGCGCCGGCGCGGCCAAGAGCGAGGGACTGGGCGGTGCGTTGATCGCGCGCATCGAGTCGGACGACCCCAACTCGCTGATCGGCGTGCCGCTGTTCGAGCTGGTGACGATGCTGGGCGACGAAGGCGTGGAGATTCTGTGATGGCGGGCACCCTGTTTCTAATCCCCACCCCGCTCGGCGACGAAGCCACGCCCTGGCTGCCCGAGCCGGAACGCGCCCGCGTGCTGCACCTCACCCATTTCGTGGTGGAGGCGGAAAAGACCGCGCGCAAGCACTTGAAGGCGCTCGGCGTGACCACGCCGATCCGCGAGCTGACGCTGTCGACGCTGAACGAGCACACCAAGCCGGCCGAGGTGGCGGCGCTGCTGCAGCCGTTGGCCGAAGGGCTCGACCTGGGCCTGCTGTCAGAAGCCGGCTGCCCGGCGGTGGCCGACCCCGGCGCGCAGCTGGTGGCGCTGGCGCACGAGAAGGGCTACCGCGTGGAGCCGCTGATCGGGCCGTCGTCGATCCTCTTGGCACTGATGGCGTCCGGCGCCAACGGCCAGTGCTTCGCCTTCCACGGCTATTTGCCGGTGGACGCCACCGAGCGCGCCAAGGCGGTGAAGGAGCTGGAACAGCGTTCGCGCCAGCGCAACGAGACGCAGATCTTCATCGAGACACCGTACCGCAACAACGCCTTGCTGCAACAACTGCGCGAGACGCTGAGCCCGGCGACCCGGCTGTGCGTGGCGGCCGACCTGACGCTGCCCAGCCAGACCATCGTCAGCCGCCGCGTCAAGGACTGGCCGAAGGAGGCGCCGGACTTCCACAAGCGCCCGGCGCTGTTCGTGATCCATGCCGGCTGAGCGCTAACGCATCAAAGCACTTTGTCATCAGACTGAAACCGGCCGACATCGTCGGCCGGTTTTTGTTATCCCTCGCTCCGCTTCACCACGCTCTCCATCTCCAGCGAACGCCACAGGTCCTGCAGCGTGGACTTGGCCCGGCAGGCATACAATCGACCAGGCCATCGTTCAGCGACGGCGCCGCTCCGTCTCAACTCGGGGAGTCTAGCAGCCTCGCCAGTTCTGCCCGCGCCGCCTCCTCCAGCCGCTCCCCAGCCAGCCGCAGCGTCGCCCGCCCCATGGCACGGTAGGCGTCGGCGCACAGCGCGTCGTCGATGACCGCGAGATGCCGCGCCACGGTGCCGGCGTCGCCGCGCACGATGGGGCCGGTGAGCGCCGCCGCCGGTCCCAGTGCCAGGGTGTTATCGAGCGTCTGGCGCATCAGCCCGCCCACCAGCTGCGACGCCACGAGTGGCTCGATGCCGGCCCCGGCCGCCACCTGCAAGGCCAGCGCGTTCAACGTCACCAGGTAGTTGGATGCCATCGACAGCGCGGCGTGGTAGGCCGCCTTGCCGCCGGGAGCGAGCCGGAACGGCCGGGCGCCGAGGGCTTCGGCCAACCTTTCCAGTTCGGCGCAGACACTTTCCTCCCCTTCCAGCGCGCACAGCGTGCCGCCGAAGCCCGCCACGGCGCGCGCCGGCTCGGCGAACGAAAAGGCAGGGTGCAGGCTGCCGATGCGCACGCCTCGCGCCGTCAGCGGGGCCAGCAGGCCCGCCTCACCGGCGCCGCTGGCGTGAAACACCAGCGCCCCGGGCGGCACCACGCCGGCGTCGGCCAGGCCTTGCGCCGTGGTGGCGATCGCCGCATCCGGTACCGCCAGCAGGTAGAGTTCGGCCGGGGCCAGCGGTGCCAGCTCGGTGACGGCGCGACCGGCGCCGATGAAGGCGAGCGCCTCGGCGGCGTGCGCCGCGTCGCGGCACAGCACGTCGACCACGGCGTAGCCGGCATCGTGCGCCAGGCGTCCCAGCGTGCGCCCCAGACGCCCGGCACCGATGATGCTCAGACGCGCCATGACACCTCCTCGTCCGCGCTGCGCGTCAGCGCAACGTCATGCCATACTGCCAATGACATCGTTGATTTCCGATTGAATATAATTCCAAAAAGCATTAGATAACCAGAAAACGAAGCCCGTCAGGGCAAGTTTCTGCGAAGCTAACGCGAAGGCAAGTGAGCGGGCCGCAGACAGTGCAGATAGTACGGCAAGTGCTCGCTGAGCGAATCTCCACAAGAGATTCGCACGCGGTCCGCGCAACGCCGCCGACAAAGTTATCGTTTCTAAGGCGAATTGGAATACAACATGAAACTGATCCTGTTCTTGCTGCTGCTGGCCCTGCCGCTGCTGTACGCCGCCATCCTCTACAACGCGCTGGTCGGCCTCAAGCACCAGGTCGGCAAGTGCTGGGCCAACATCGACGTGCTGCTCAAGCAGCGCCACGACGAATTGCCCAAGCTGGTGGAGGTGTGCCGCCAGTACGCCCAGTTCGAACAGGCCACGTTGGCCCGGGTGATGGAGGCGCGCGCCGCGATCTCGGACGCCGCACGGGCCGGCAACCTGGGTCGGCTCGGCGAACTCGAGAGCGGGCTGTCCGGCCTGCTCGGCCGTCTCTTCGCCGTGGCCGAGGCCTACCCCGAACTCAAGGCGGACCAGCAGTTTTCGCACCTGGCGCAGCGCATCAGCCAGCTGGAAGAAAACATCGCCGACCGGCGCGAACTCTACAACGAAGCGGTCAACCTCAACAACGTGCGCATCGAACAGTTCCCCGACGTGTTCATCGCCCGGCTGTGCGGATTCCGCCCGGCCACACCGCTGCGCTTTGCCGCCGCCGAGACGCGCGACGTCGACCTGACCGCCCTGTTCCAGCGTTAAGTGAGGAAGCGGCTGATTTACCGGCTGACCAGCCACGGCTGGCTGGGCTTCACCGGCTATCCCTTGGCGCTGCTGCTCGGCTTCAAGCTGCAGCCGGCCCTGCTCTACACGCTGGGCTTGCCGCTCTGCACCACCTTCGGCCTGCTGGCGTGGTGGCTCAATTACCGCCGTTACCGGGTGATCGCCGATACGCCCACATCGCGCGCCGGCGCAGTGGCTCAGGGTTACGTCGAGCTGTTCGGTTGCGCGCGCAGCCATGAACGCGCCCCGCTCTACAGCTCGCTGAGCGGGCGGCGTTGCGTCTGGTTCCGCTGGGAGCGCCGCTATGTCGGTCGTGACGGCCGGCTCGATCCGGCCCAGCAGGAAGAAAGCGACGCCTCCTTCCTGCTGCAGGACGGCCACGGCGAGGTGGTGGTCGACCCGGAACAGGCCGAGGTCCATCCCGCGCACCGCGCGAGCTGGCACGATCAGGACTATCTGTGCTGCGAGGAATGGATCGCCGACGACGACCCGCTGTACGTGATCGGGGAGCTGGTCGCCATCGGCGGCGATGCCGCCGCCGACCCGCGGCGCGACGTCGCCGCCCTGCTGGCGGAGTGGAAGCGCGACCAGCCGGCGCTGCTGCGCCGCTTCGACCTCGACCGCAGCGGCGGCATCGACGAGCGCGAGTGGCTGGCGGCGCGTGCCGCCGCCGAACGCGAAGTGCGGCAACGGCAGCAGGAGTTCGCCGCCACGCCGCTCACGCTGCACCTGCAGCGTCCGGCCGACGGCCGGCCCTACCTGATCACCACCTTGTCATCCCATGACGGCGCCCGCGCCTTCCGCTGGCGCGCCTGGCTGCACCTGGGCGCCGCGCTCACCGGCCTGCTGCTGTGGCTGCGCACGGGCTGACCCATGCAGCCTCCGGCCCAGCCAGGCGCCCGGCTCGCGGCGGGTGCGCCCGCTTCATTCGTGGCGCAGCGCCTCGATCGGGTCGAGCCGCGCCGCCTTGCGCGCCGGGAAATAACCGAACACCAGCCCCACCGTAGCGGAAAAGACGAAGGCGACGGCGACGATGGTGGCGTTGAACACGAACGGCACGTTGAGCAGCGCGGCCAGCACCGCCGAAGCCACCAGCGCCAGTGCGATCCCGATCAGCCCGCCCAGCGACGACAGCACCGCCGCCTCCACCAGGAACTGCAGCAGCACCTCCCGCTCCAGCGCGCCGATGGCGAGCCGGATGCCGATCTCGCGCGTGCGCTCGGTCACCGACACCAGCATGATGTTCATGATGCCGATGCCGCCCACCAGCAGGCTGACCGCCGCCACCGCGCCGAGCAGCGCGGTCAGGACCTCGGTGGTGGAGGTCAGCATCTTGCTGATCTCCTTCATGTCCATGACGTTGAAATTGCTTTCCTCGTTGGCGGAGAGATGGCGCCGCTCGCGCATCAGGTGCTCGATGTCCTGCTGGGCGCGGCTGGTGGAGGTGCCCTCGCGCACCGATACCTGGAGCTGGTTGACGTCCTGGTTGCCGGCGATGCGGCGCTGGTAGGCGCGTAGCGGCATGATCGCCAGATCGTCCTGGTCGCTGCCCATGGCGGACTGCCCCTTGGGCTCGAGCAGGCCGACCACGCTGCAGGCGATGCCCTGCACGCGGATGCGCTCGCCCAACGGATCCTGCCGGCCGAACAGCTTGTCGCGCACGGTCTGGCCGATGATGCAGGCCGGCGCGCCGGCGCGCAGCTCGCTGTCGGAAAAGCGGCGCCCGCTGCGCAGCGTGAGGTTGCGCACGGTGAAGTACTCGTTGCTGGTGCCGATCACCTGGGTCGACCAGTTGGCGTGCCCGTACACCACCGTCAGCGAGCGCGACGCCATCGGCGCCACCGCCGCCAGCGCCGGTATCTCGCGCACCAGCGCCTGGGCGTCGCCGACGCTGAATAGCGCCGCCCCGACGTTCTGCCCCGGGCCGAGGCGCCGGCTCGGGCTGATGATGAGCAGGTTGCTGCCGAGGCTGGCGATCTGCTGGGTGACCTGCAGCGTGGCGCCGCCGCCGAGCGTGACCATGATGATCACCGCCGCCACGCCGATGACGATGCCGAGGATGGTGAGGAAGGAGCGCAGCACGTTGCGGCGGATCTCGCGCAGGGCCAGGGCGAAGGCGTTCCAGAGCATCACCCGCCCCCCTGGTGTGCGCGCTCCGCTGCCGGCACCACCAGGCCGTCGCGAAAGTGGATGGTGCGGCCGGCGTACGCCGCCATGTCCGGTTCGTGCGTCACCATCACGATGGTGATGCCCTGCTCCCGGTTCAGGCGCGTGAGGATGGTCATGATCTCCTGGCTGCGCGCGCTGTCGAGGTTGCCGGTCGGCTCGTCCGCCAGCAGCAGTGCGGGACGGGTGACGATGGCGCGCGCGATCGCCACGCGCTGCTGCTGCCCGCCGGACAACTCGCCCGGGGTGTGGTCCTCCCAGCCCGCCAGCCCCACCTCGGCCAGCGCCTCGCGGGCGCGCTGGTGGCGCTGTTCGGCGGGATCGCCGCGATAGATCAGCGGCAGCTCGACGTTCTCCAGGGCGCTGGTGCGGTTGAGCAGGTTGAAGCCCTGGAACACGAAACCCAGGTAGTGGCGCCGCAGCAGCGCGCGCTGGTCGCGCGTGAGCCCGCCCACCTCGACCCCCTGGAACAGGTAGCTGCCGGAGCTCGGGGTATCGAGACAGCCGATCAGGTTCATGCAGGTGCTCTTGCCCGAGCCGGACGGCCCCATCACCGCCACGAACTCGCCTTGGGCGATGACGATGTCGATCCCGCCCAGCGCCTGCATCGCCGCCGCGCCGCGGCCGTAGGTCTTGGTGACCCGGCGCAGCTCGACGAGGGGGCGGCCGTCGGGCGTCATGACGGCTTTTTCACCTCGATCACGTCCACCACCACGGCGCGGCCCGGCGCCAGCGCCCCGCCCTTCACCTCGGTCAGGCTGCCGTCGCTCATGCCGGTCTTGAGCGTGACCTTCTGCAGCCGGCCCTGCTGCAGCACCCAGACATGGGGCTGCTTGTCGTTGCCGCCGGGCGGGCTGGCGCTGCGGCGCGGCGGGCGCGGCAGCAGATTGGCGACCAGCCCGCGGCTGGCGGGCGCCGAGGTTTCCTGCGGCGGCACGAAACGCAGCGCGGCATTGGGCACTAGCAGCGCGTCGCGCGCCTGCTCGACCACGATGCTGGCGGTGCCGGTCATGCCCGGGCGCAGCAGCAGGCCGGCGTTGTCCACCTTGAGCACGGTTTCGTACGTCACCACCCCGGCCACGGTCTTGGCGCCGAAACGCACCTGGGACAGGCGCGCCGGAAAGGTGCGCTCGGGGTAGGCATCGACGGTGAAGCTGGCGGCCTGCCCTTCCCGCACCTTGCCGACGTCGGCCTCGTCCACGTCGACGTGCAATTCCATCTGCGTCAGGTCTTCGGCCAACGTGAACAGTACCGGCGTCTGGAACGAGGCGGCCACGGTCTGGCCGGGTTCGGCGGCGCGTTTCAGCACCACGCCGTCCACCGGGGAGCGGATCACCGCCTTGGCCAGGTCGGTGCGCTGCGCCTCCAGCGTGGCCTCCCCCTGGGTCACCGTGGCCCGGCTGTTGGCGGCATCCGCCACGGCGCGCTCGAAGGTGGCCTGGGCGGTCTCCATCTCGGACTGCGACGGCACCTTGCCGCCGCTGACCTGCTGCACCTGGCGCAGCCGTCCCAGCTTGGCCTTGGCCTCGCTGACGGTGGCCTGCGCCTGCTGCACCCGGGCGCGGGCGGCGGCCAGCGCCGCCAGGCTCTGCTTGAGCTGGGCCTCGAGCTTGCTGGTATCGATGCGCGCCAGCACCTGGCCGCGCTTCACCCGGTCGTTGTAATCGACCTCGATGCTCTTGATGGTGCCGGAAATCTCGCTGCCGACGTCCACCTGGTTGGTAGGCTGCAGCGTGCCGGTGGCGGAGACGGCCACGGTCAGGCTGCCGCGGCGCACCTCCTGCGTCAGGTAACGCGGCTGGCCCGTGGCCTGACGGCTGTTCCAGTACAGCGCCGCCAGCCCCGCCGCCACGACCATGCCCCCCAGCAGCAGCCAGCGCCGGAGGCGCGAGACCACGCGGGACTGCCGGTCGAGGCCGAGCTTTTTGGCCATGTCGCCGGGTTGCTCCATCATCCTCCTTTCGCCGCGGCCGCGTCCCAGCCGCCGCCCAGCGCCTTGTAAAGCCGCACCAGGTTGGACACCGCCGCCGCCTCGCTCTGGCTCATCTGGTCCTGCAGCGACAGCAGCGAGCGCTGGGTGTCGAGCACCGCCTGGAAATCGACCAGGCCGGCCTGGTACTGGCTCGAGGCCAGATCGGCCGCCCCTTGCGCCGCCGTGACCGCATCACGCAGCGCCACGCCGCGGTTCTGCTCCTCGGCGTAGGCCACCAGCGCGCCCTCGACGTCGCGCAAGGCCGTGAGCACGGCGGACTGGTAATTGAGCAGCGCCTGCTGCTGCAGGGCATTCTGCACCTCGATGTTGTGGCGGACGCGGCCGGCGTCGAACACGACCTGGCCGACGCTGGCACCCAGCGCATACAGGCCGGCGCTGGAACGCAACAGCCGGCCGCCGCTCAGGGCTTGCAGGCCGAGCGTACCGGACAGCGACACATCGGGGTAGGCGGCGGCGCTGGCCACCCCGACCTGTGCCGTCGCCGCCGCCAGCTGGCGTTCGGCGCGGCGCAGGTCGGGACGCTGGCGCAGGGTGTCGGCGGGGATGCCCACCGCCACGGTGGCGGGCAGGTGCGGAATGGCGGCCGGCTCGTCCAGTTCGCTCAGCTCGCCGGGCCCGCGCCCCAGCAGCACCGCCAGCCGCTGTTTCGACTGAGCCAGCCCCTGCTGCAATGCCGGCAGCTGGGCCCGCGTCTGCTCCAGGTTGAAGCGGGCCTGGTCTTCGTCCAGCTGCGTGGTGAGTCCGGCCTGATGCCGCCAGCGCGTGATCTGCCAGGTCTCGTCCTGGGTGGCGAGGCTGCCGCGCGCGAGCGCCAGCCGGGCCTGAAAGCCGCGCGCCTCGACGTAGCCGAGCGCCACTTCCGCCAGCAGGCTGACCCGGGTGTCGCGCAGCGCCTCCTCCTCGGCGTCGAGCGTCGCCGCGGCGGCTTCCTGGGCACGGCGCAGGCCGCCGAACAGGTCGAGCTCCCAGCTGGCATCGAGCTGCGCCGACCAGGTCTCGACGGCGCGCCCCTTGCCCTGGCTCATCTCGTCGCTGGAACGGTTGCGGTTGACGGCGGCGCGGGCGTTCAGGGTGGGATAGCGCTCGGCCACGGCCAGCCCGTAGCGGGCGCGGGCCTCGCGCAGGCGGGCCTGCGCCAGTTTGACATCGAGATTGTTCGCCACGGCCTCGCCGATCAGGCGCGACAACAGCGGATCGGCCAGGCGCTCCCACCAGCGCGCCAGTTCGGCCGCCGGCGGCATCGCGGCGTGCACGCCGCCCTGCAGCGGGCTGTGCCACGCCGGTGGTACCGCCATGGCAGGGGGTCGATAGTCCGGACCGACGGCGCACGCCGTCGCCAGCAGGGGCATGACGAAAACGGCACCACGCCGCCACGCGCGGCCGGCCGTGGGCCGCACGCCCTGGCCCGCGCCCGCCCCGCTCCGCTTAGGCGCCTCCCCCATGCGCATCCGCCCGCTCAGGCCGACAGCGCGCGGCGCACGATCGGCGCCAGCGCCAGCGTCGACGGCAGGCTACCGAAGCTGCCGCCCCAGTCCTCGCCCAGGCGCGAGGCACAGAACGCCTCGGCCAGCGCTTCCGGCGCGTGGCGCAGCAGCAAACCGGCCTGCACCAGCAGCACCATGCGCCGCACCAGGTGACGGGCGTCGGCCTCCGCCACGGGGCGCTGCAGCTGGTCGCTCAGGCGCCCCAAGGCATGGCGATAGAGCGGGTGACGTCCCGGCACCTGCGCCAGCTCGGCCAGCAGCACCTCGCGCGCGCGCGGATGCTTGGCGAGGGTGCGCAGCACGTCGAGGCACATCACGTTGCCCGAGCCCTCCCAGATCGAATTCACTGGCATTTCGGCGTAGGCCCGCGCCGCCACGCTTTCCGCCATGTAGCCGTTGCCGCCCAGCGCCTCCATCGCTTCCGCCGCCAACTCCGGACCACGCTTGCACACCCAGTACTTGCCGGCCGGCACCAGCAGCCGGCGCAGCAGCGTTTCGCCCTCGTCGTCCGGGGCGTCGGCGGCGCGCGCCAGGCGCAGGGCCAGCGCGATGGCGGCCTCGGTCTCCAGCGCCATGTCGGCCAGCACGTTGAGCATCAGCGGCTGCTCGATCAGGCGGTGGCCGAACGCGCGGCGATGGCGACAATGGTGCACCGCCTGCGCCAGCACCTGGCGCATCATGCCGGCGCTGCCCAGCAGGCAGTCGAAGCGGGTGTGCCCGCCCATTTCCAGGATGAGCGGCACGCCCCGCCCTTCCTCGCCCAGCAGCACGGCGTAGGCGGCGTCGAACTCGGCCTCGGCCGAAGCGTTGGACCGGTTGCCGAGCTTGTCCTTGAGGCGCAGCAGGCGCACTGCGTTGCGCGTGCCGTCCGGCAGCCAGCGCGGCAGAAAGAAGCAGGACAGGCCGCCCGGCGCCTGCGCCAGCACCAGGTGGGCGTCGCTCTGCGGCACCGAGAAGAACCACTTGTGACCGCTGAGGCGGTAGCTGCCGTCCGCACACGGCTCGGCACGCGTGGTGTTGGTCCGGACGTCGGAGCCGCCCTGCTTCTCGGTCATGCCCATGCCGACCAGGCCGCCGTGCTTCTGCGCGAGCGGCAGGTCGCGTTCGTCGTAGTCGTGGCTGCACAGCGTCGGCAGCCAGTCCAGCGTCAGGCCGGCGTGCTGCGACAGCACCGGGATGGCGCCGAAGGTCATGGTGGTGGGGCACAGCGTGCCGGCCTCGATCTGGGCCTGCAGCAGGAAGGCGGCGGCGCGCGCCACATGGGCGCCAGGCCGGGGCTCCTCCCACGGCGCGCAATGCAGGCCACGCTCGACGATGCCGCGCATCAGCATGTGCCAGGCGGGGTGGAACTCCACCTCGTCGAGCCGAAAGCCCTGAGCGTCGAAGCCGTGCAGCAAGGGGGGATAGCGGTTGGCGAGCCGACCCAGCTCGAAGCTGCCACGCCGCCCCAGCAGCGCGCCGCAGTCGAACAGCGGCTCGCGCGCCCACGCCGCGCCCTCGCGCACCACCCCTTCCTGCAAGGCGACATCGCTGCTGAAGAGGTTGTAGTCGACCAGAGGCGGCGGCTGGTTCAAGACTTCGCGGGCAGACGGGGGCATGCGGATTCTCCTGGCGGAGCACGCTGGCCGAGGGTGCGCCGGCCACCATGTCCTTTTGCAGCCTAGACCCGCCACCCGCCCCCGGCAAGCAACAGACCGGCAAACAAAAACGGCTCCCCGCGATGGGGAGCCGTTTGCCGTCAAAGGTTGGCCGAAGCGGTGCGACACACCGGCTCCGACAGCGCCTGACGCTTACTCGTACTCTTCGACCGACGGGCAGCTGCACACCAGGTTGCGGTCGCCGTAGACGTCGTCGATGCGGTTCACGCTCGGCCAGAACTTGTTGTCCAGCACGTACGGCAGCGGGAAGAAGGCTTCTTCGCGGCTGTACGGGCGGGTCCACTCGCCGGCGATGTCGGCCTTGCTGTGCGGCGCGTTCACCAGCGGGTTGTTGTTCAACGGCCAGACACCGTTCTGCACCTTGTCGATTTCCTGGCGGATGGCCACCATCGCGGCGATGAAGTGGTCCAGTTCGGCCTTGGATTCGGACTCGGTCGGCTCGATCATCAGCGTGCCCGCAACCGGGAAGCTCATGGTCGGGGCGTGGAAGCCGTAGTCCATCAGCCGCTTGGCCACGTCCACCTCGGTGATGCCGGAGGCGGCCTTGAGCGGACGCAGGTCGATGATGCACTCGTGCGCCACACGGCCGTTGCGGCCGGTGTACAGCACCGGGTAGTGCGCCGACAGGTTCTTCATCAGGTAGTTGGCGTTCAACAGCGCCATCTCGGTGGCGTGCTTCATGCCTTCCGCGCCCATCATGCGGATGTACATGAAGGAGATCGGCAGGATCGACGCGGAACCGAACGGTGCCGCGGCAACCGCGCTCTGGCCGGCCACGGCGCCCGGTACTTCGGACACCACGTGGTTGGCCATGAACGGCGCCAGGTGCGACTTCATGCCGATCGGGCCCATGCCCGGGCCGCCGCCGCCGTGCGGGATGCAGAAGGTCTTGTGCAGGTTCATGTGCAGCACGTCGGCACCGATGTCGGCCGGGCGGGTCAGGCCCACCTGCGCGTTCATGTTGGCGCCGTCCATGTACACCTGGCCGCCGGCCGCGTGCACGATCTCGCAGATTTCCTTGATGCCTTCCTCGAACACGCCGTGGGTGGACGGGTAGGTGATCATCAGCGCGCCCAGGTTGGCCGCGTGCTGCTCGGCCTTGGCACGGAGATCGGCCATGTCCACGTTGCCGTTGTCGTCGGTCTTCACCACCACCACCTGCATGCCCAGCATCTGCGCGGTAGCCGGGTTGGTGCCGTGCGCGGATTGCGGGATCAGGCAGACGTTACGGTGCGCTTCACCACGGCTGGCGTGGAAGCGGCGGATCGCCAGGATACCGGCGTATTCGCCCTGCGCGCCGGAGTTTGGCTGCATCGAGATAGCGTCGAAGCCGGTGATGGCCAGCAGCTGCTGTTGCAGCGCCTCGATCATTTCCAGATAGCCGGCGGCCTGATCGCGCGGGGCGAACGGGTGCATGTTGGCGAATTCCGGCCAGGTGATCGGGATCATCTCGCTGGTGGCGTTGAGCTTCATGGTGCAGCTGCCGAGGCTGATCATGGAGTGGTTCATCGCCAGGTCGCGGTTTTCCAGCTTCTTGAGATAGCGCAGCATCTCGTGTTCGCTGTGGTGGGTGTTGAACACCGGGTGCGACAGGATGGCGGATTCGCGCTTCAACGCGGCCGGGATGGCGTCGGCAGCGGCGGCATCCAGTGCGGCAACGTCGGCCGGCTTGCCGGTGAAGATTTCGATCAGCTGAGCCAGGTCGGCTTCGCTGGCAGCTTCGTGGAAAGCCACGCCCAGCACGCCGTTGCCGGCGTCACGCAGGTTGATGCCGGCAGCCAGCGCGGCGGCATAGACCTTGGCCGCATCCGCGCCCAGCTCGACCTGTACGGTGTCGTAGAAGCGGTCGAACACCAGCTTGCCACCAGCCGCCTTCACCGCGTGGGCGAAGATGGCCGCCAGGCGGTGGATGCGGGCGGCGATGCGCTTCACGCCCTCGGCGCCGTGGTACACGGCGTACATGCCGGCGATGTTGGCCAGCAGCACCTGCGAGGTACAAATATTGGAGTTGGCCTTCTCGCGGCGGATGTGCTGCTCGCGGGTCTGCAGCGCCATGCGCAGCGCGGTCTTGCCCTTGGCATCGACCGACACGCCGATGATGCGGCCCGGAGCGGAGCGCTTCATCTCGTCCTTGAACGCGAAGTAGGCGGCGTGCGGGCCACCGAAGCCCATCGGCACGCCAAAGCGCTGGGTGTTGCCCACCGCCACGTCGGCGCCCATTTCGCCCGGCGACTTCAGCGCCACCAACGCCATCACGTCGGCCGCGACGATGGCCAGCGCGCCCTTGGCCTTGACCGCGGCGATGTACGGGGTCAGGTCCAACAGTTCGCCGGATTCGCCCGGGTACTGGAACAGCGCGCCGAAGTAGTCGCCGTTGCCGGCCTCTTCCGGATGGCCCAGCACCAGTTCGAAGCCGAAGTACTCGGCACGGGTCTTCATCACGTCCAGCGTCTGCGGCAGCACGCGGCTGTCGACGAAGAACTGCTCGGACTTGGACTTGGACACGCGGCGCGCCATAGCCATGGCTTCGGCGGCGGCAGTGGCTTCGTCCAGCAGCGAGGCGTTGGCGATTTCCAGCCCGGTGAGATCGATGATCATCTGCTGGAAATTCAGCAGCGCTTCCAGGCGGCCCTGGGCGATTTCGGCCTGGTACGGGGTATAGGCGGTGTACCAGCCCGGGTTTTCCAGCACGTTGCGCAGGATCACACCCGGGGTGAGCACCGGGTAGTAACCCAGGCCGATGAAGGATTTGTTCACCACGTTCTTGCTGGCGACCGCTTTCAGGTCGGCCAGCGCGTCGGCTTCACGCTGCGCCGGCGGCAGGTCCAGCGCGCGGTTGAAGCGGATGTTGGCCGGTACGGTCTGGGCCACCAGGTCCTCGAAGGAGCCGGCGCCGACGTAGGCCAGCATCTCGGCCTTCTCGGTCTCGCACGGGCCGATATGGCGTTCGATGAATTCGTTGTGGTTAAACAGGGTAGAGAGTGTCATGTTGCAAGTATCCGGATGCAAGAGGACTATGGGCCGGCGCCGCCGGCCCCATAAAAACAAAAGCCTCGCGCCCTGGGACGCGAGGCCGGTTCGGCTCGATCAGGCGCCGATTTCCTGGGCGTACTGTTCGGCGTTGAGCAGCTTGTCGAGGTCGGCGACGTTGCTCGGCTTGACCTTGAAGAACCAGCCCTGGCCGTACGGCTCGCTGTTGGCCAGTTCCGGCGCGGCTTCCAGTTCACCGTTCACGGCCACCACTTCGCCTTCGATCGGCGCGTACACGTCGGAAGCGGCCTTCACCGACTCCACCACGCCAGCCTGTTCGCCGTCACCCAGCACGGCACCCACTTTCGGCAGCTCGACGAACACGATGTCGCCCAGCAGTTCCTGGGCATGTTCGGTAATGCCCACGGTCACGGTGCCGTCTGCTTCCAGGCGCAGCCATTCGTGGCTGGATACGTATTTCAATTCGGCGGGGATTTGGCTCATTACTGCATCTCCAATGTAGAAAAGGTTGATGACGGGGCCTTGCCGCCCCGTCCGGAAGCGGGCCTGGCCCGCCTCCACTCAGTCCGGATACTCGGCTTAATTAAAGACTTTTTTGCCGTTGCGAACAAACGGCATCTTGACCACGCGCACCTCGGTCAGCGTGCCGCGCAGATCGACCTGGGCGGTCTCGCCGGTCGCAGCCGGTACGCGGGCGATGGCGATGGAATGCTTCAGCGTCGGCGAGAAAGTGCCGCTGGTGATGACGCCTTCGCCGGCGCCCTCGACCACCACCTTCTGCCCCTCGCGCAGCACGCCGCGCCCTTCCAGCACCAGGCCGACCTGCTTCATCGCGACGCCGGCGGCTTTCTGCGCTTCCAGCGCCTGACGGCCGATGAAGTCGCGCTCGGCCGGTTCCCAGGCGATGGTCCAGCCCATCCCGGCCGCCAGCGGCGACACGGTCTCGTCCATGTCGTGGCCGTACAGGTTCATGCCGGCTTCGAGACGCAGCGTGTCGCGCGCGCCCAAACCGATCGGCGCCACGCCGGCCGCCAGCAATTCGCGGAAGAAGGCCGGCGCCTCGGTGGCCGGCACCATGATTTCCAGGCCGTCTTCGCCGGTATAGCCGGTTCGCGCAAAGAACCAGTCGCCTGCAGGCAAGCCCTGGAAGATTTTCAGAGATTTAATAGCGTCTGCCAGCGTCGGCTTCACCGAGCACACTTTGGCAATGGCGTTGGGGCCTTGCACGGCCAGCATGGCCAGATCGCGACGCACCTTCAGCGTCACATCGAAACCGGCTTTCTGCTGCTCCATCCAGGCCAGGTCCTTGTCGGTGGTACCGGCGTTGACCACCATGCGGTAGCCGTACGAAGTCAGATAGACGATCAGGTCGTCCACCACGCCGCCGTCGGCGTTGAGCATGCCGGAATACAGTGCCTTGCCCTCGAAGCCCAGCTTGGCGACGTCGTTGGCGATCAGCTTCTGCAGCCAGGCCTTGGCGTCCGCACCGGTGATGTCGATCACGGTCATGTGGGAGACATCGAACATGCCGGCGTCGCTGCGCACCTGCTCGTGCTCTTTCAGCTGCGAGCCATAATGGATGGGCATTTCCCAGCCGGCAAAATCGACCATCTTGGCGCCGGCGGCGAGGTGTTCGTCAAACAGGGGGGTACGTTTCGGGGCCGTCATGCGGAGTCCTTCAGGGTGCGTTCATCCTTCTATACACCCCTCTGTCCCTACACCTGAGATTTTCCGACTGGTGCAGCACCAGCCGTTAGCCCCTTCGGTGGGCGCCTGGAACCAGGCGCCGCTCTCCAGATTCGGCGGGCCGCCCATGGAACGACGGCCCGATCCTCGCAGTCCTTTTGCCTGAGCGATTGCGGGTGCACTTGCGCCTTCGGCGGCGGCCGGCTTGCGCGGCCACTCTCTCCTGCTAGATGGGGCAAGATTATCGGCGCTGGCCGCCGGTCTGGCAAGCCGCACGCGGCTGCATGCCGCGATTATGTAGGCGCAGCGCCACGTTACTTCCCCACACAATAACCAACAGCAGCCCTTCCCCGACCAAGTTGGCCGAAGCCCGGCTCACACCGTCACCGGCCCGGCCGGCACCTTGTCCAATGACCAATGCCCGCGCGCCCAGGCCCACAACTCGGCCAGGCTGCCGCATTCGTTCGGCGGCACATGCCCGAGGCGCTGCAACGCACGGCGCAGCTCCGCTGCCGCTGCCGCCGGGGCAATCGCCGGCGCCAGCGTCTGCTTGGACAGCTTCTCGCCGGCCGCGTTGACCATCAGCGGCAAGTGGCAGTAACTCGGGGTAGACACTCCCAGCGCCCGCTGCACGGCGATCTGGCGCGGCGTCGACACCAAGAGGTCGGCGCCGCGCACGATATCGGTGACGCCCTGCGCGGCATCGTCCACCACCACCGCCAGCTGGTAGGCCCAGAAGCCGTCGGCACGCAGCAGCACGAAATCGCCAATGTCGCGCTCCAGATCCTGGCGGTACTCGCCCTGCAAGCGATCGACGAACACCGTCTCGCCCGGTGCCACGCGTAGCCGCCAGGCACGGCCGGCGCGCCCCGCCACGCAGCCGTTGCGGCAGGTTCCCGGGTAGACGTAGCCGTCCACCCCGCGGCGAGCGTGTGCCGCGATCTCCTTGCGCGTACAGCCACAGGCGTACGCCAGGCCATCGCGGGTCAGCTGGTCCAGCGCGGCGCGGTACAGCTCGTGGCGCCGGCTCTGGTATTCCACTGCGCCATCCCACTCGAAACCCAGCGCCTCGAGCGTCTGCAGGATGGCCGAAGCAGCGCCGGCCACCTCGCGCGGCGGGTCGAGGTCCTCCATACGCAACAGCCAGACGCCGCCGCGCGTGCGCGCCTCCAGATAGCTGCCGACGGCGGTGGTCAACGAACCGGCATGCAATAAACCGGTCGGACTGGGGGCAAAACGGCCACGATAGGGCAAGGAGGGAACGAAGCCAGACATCATCGGAAAACAGCCGGGAAAATCAAACGATGGCAAAATTGGCTAGACTGTTGAGTGTCAGCGCCCAAATCGCCAAAGGAAAATGCAATGGCCTACGTTGTAACCGAAGCTTGTATCAAATGCAAATACACCGACTGCGTCGATGTCTGTCCGGTCGACTGCTTCCATGAAGGCCCCAATTTCCTCGCCATCGACCCGGACGAATGCATCGATTGCACCCTGTGCGTCGCCGAGTGCCCGGTCGAAGCGATCTACGCCGAAGACGACGTACCGGCCGACCAGTTGCATTTCATCGAGATCAACGACCGGCTGTCCAAAGTCTGGCCGGTGATCGCCGCCAAGAAGGACCCCCTGCCGGATCACGAAGACTGGGCCAAGGTCACCGGCAAGACCCAGTACCTGGAAGAATAATTAAGGGGCCATCAGGCAAAACCCTGCTGGCGTTATTGCACTCGCATGCGAATCCTTCGCCGGACAAATCCCTGCGTGCCAATCTTTGAATTGGCTCAGCGATAGATTTGCACGCAGAGATTGGCCCGGCAAGCCCTTGCCATCCTGCCTGTACGGTGCACACACCACGACCAGTGCCCATAGCCGTGATCGCGGGGACGGCAAGCGGCTCGGCTCACGCCAGCGGTAGCCGCACCTCGAAGCAGGCGCCCCCGCCCTCGCGGTTGCCCGCACACACGCTGCCGTGCAGTTCCTCCACCACTTTCTTGACGATGGCGAGCCCCAGCCCGGTCCCCCCGGAGCGCGTGGTAAAGAACGGTTCGAACACCCGCTCCAGCAACTCGTCGCCCAGCCCCGGGCCCTCGTCGACCACGCACAGCCGCACTGCGCCGCCCTCCAGCCGGGCGCCCAGCACCACGCACTGGCCTTCTACGGAAAAGTGCAGCGCGTTCTCCAGCAGATTGACCAGGATGCCCACCAGCGCCTTGCGGTCTCCCGCCACCCGCACCGGCTCGCCCAGCGCAAAGTCACAGTCCAGCCGCACCGCCCGCGCGGCGTAATGAGGCTGCACCACGGCACGGACTTCTTCCAGCAACCCGGCCACGTCCAGCAGCTCGAGCTCGCTCACCTGCCCCCTGACGAAGCTCAGCATGTTCTGGATCAGCCCTTCCAGCGCCTTCAAACGAGCCAGGCTCTTGTCGATGAAGCGCTCTCGCTCCGCCTCCCCCAGGCTGGGCTGGCGCAAGTTGGCGGTGTAGAGCATGGCGGTCGCCAGCGGAGTACGCAGCTGATGCGCCAGCGACGCCGCCATACTGCCCATCGAGGCCAGTTTCTGCTGCTGCGCCAGCTCGCTCGAGAGCTGGTGCAGGTGCGTGACGTCGTGCAGCAGCACGATCTGCCCGCCCAATTCCGGCAGGTCCTGGTACTGCAGCGTGATGCGGCGCGGTGGCTGCTCGCCACAACGCGGTAACAAGAAGGTGTTATCAATGTCGGTCGGCTGGAAGCCGGCCAGCACCTCCGGCCATGACCGTCCCCGCACCGACGCCCCCAGCATCGCCTCGGCGGCGGAGTTTTCAGTCTGCACCCGACCATCGACCAGCAACTCAACCACGCCGGCCGGCAGCGCCTCCAGCAACATGCCGAGCCGCTCGGCCAACGCCGCGTTATTCGAGAGTTGACGCCTAAGCTCGTTATTGGCCTCGTCCAGTTGCGCATTCAGCACATTGACCTGCCCCTGCAGCTGGTTGTAGGCATCGATCAATTGGCCGGAAACGGCATTGAACTGGGCAAACGCCTGCTCCAGTGTTTGCTGGTCGTGCAAGTTTGAAACAGTTTTTGTCATTCACCACAACACATTTGTAAAAACTGATTAATCAGTATGATAATTATCCAAACCGGTTAAGCCAATCTGGGGTACATTTGCCGTAATGGACGGAGCCAGTGGCCCCCGACACCCTAATAACGGGCGTATCGACACTCCAAACGATACTCCCAAAAAACATGATGCAGCGGAGGTTTCCGTGTCAGAACTTCTTAAAAAGATTGATGCCCGCACCAAGCTCGCCGGCACCAACAAGCTCGAAATCCTGTTGTTCTCCCTCGGAGAAGATCAACGAACCGGGCGCAAGGAAGTTTTCGGGATTAACGTCTTCAAGGTGCGCGAGGTCATGCGCACACCTGAAATCACCTCCGCGCCAGAAATGCCGTCTTCCGTGGAAGGCATGGTCAGCCTGCGTGGCGCGCTCGTGCCCATCATCGATCTGGCCAAGTACGCCGGCATCGTCACCGAGAAGAAACCCGAAATCATGATCGTGACCGAATATAACGGTCACACCCAGGGGTTCCTGGTCGAGGCCGTCGACACCATCCTGCGGCTCGACTGGTCGGCCATGCGCGTGCCACCGGAAATGATCACCAACCGCATGGGCGGGCTGGTCACCGCCGTGACCGAGCTCAACAACACCCTGGTCATGATGATGGACGTCGAGAAAGTCCTGGCCGAGACCTCGCTCACCGACGACGCCCATCACTTCCTGAACATCGAGCCGATCAAGGAAGAGCGCATGATCTTCTTCGCCGACGACTCGGTCGTCGCGCGCAAACAGATCGAACGCACCCTGGAAGCCATGAACGTCAAGTACGCCTACGCCATCAACGGCATGCGCGCCTGGGACGAACTCCAGCGGATGGCCGCCCAGGCCGACCTCTCCGGCCGCAAGCTCTGTGACATCGTCAACCTGGTACTGACCGACGTGGAAATGCCGGAAATGGACGGCTACATGCTGACCAAGCTCATCAAGAGCGACCCGCGCTTTGCCGGCATTCCGGTGCTGATGCACTCCTCGCTGTCGGGCAACTCCAACCAGAAGCTCGGCGAATCGGTCGGTGTCGACTCCTACGTTTCCAAGTTCGAAGCCCAAAAACTGGCGATCAAGCTGCGCGAAATGCTGCACATCGGCAAGTAACGCACCACTGACGACCGCACTCAAAAAAGAAATCGGGAAAGGTTTGACATGCCAGCCACCGACGCTACCCTGCTCGCCAATATCGATGCCCGCACCAAGCTGGTCGGCTCCAACAAGATGGAGATCCTGCTGTTCTCGCTGGGCACGCGGGAAACCTTCGGCATCAACGTCTTCAAGGTCCGCGAAGTATCGCAGACCCCGACCATCACCAAGACCCCGAACATGCCGTTCGGGGTGGAAGGCGTCCTCTCGCTGCGCGGCAACATCATCCCGATCATCTCGCTCGCCCGCTTCATCGGTGCCAACGATCCGGCCAAGAAGTATGAAACCATGATCGTCACCGAATTCAACAAAAGCACCCAGGCCTTCCTGGTCGATTCGGTGGACCGCATCATCCGCGTCGACTGGGACAAGGTGCGCTCACCCGACAACATGATGTCGGGCAGTGCCGCGACGGCTGGCGAGGTGGCTTCGGCCAGCGGCATGAACCTGATCACCGCTATTACCGAACTGGAAGATGGCAAGCTGGTATCGATTCTGGACGTGGAACAGATCCTGGCCAGCGTGGTGGGCGAACCGCGCCTGCCCGAGCTGCCAACCGCCCAGCTCGAAGCCGACCAGTACGTGTTCTTTGTCGACGATTCGGTGGTGGCGCGCAAGGAGATCACCGGCGTGCTGGAAAAGATGCGCATCAAGTTCCAACAGGCCAGCAATGGCCGCGAGGCCTGGGAACGGCTGCAAGCGTTGGCCAATCGCCACCAGGGCGATGCCGCACCGCTGCACGACACCCTCAAGACCATTCTGGTGGACGCCGAGATGCCGGAAATGGACGGCTACGTGCTGACCCGCCTGATCAAGTCCGATCACCGCTTCAACGGCATTCCCGTCGTGATGCATTCCTCGCTGTCGTCCAACGCCAACCGCGCCATGGGCTCCAGCGTCGGCGTCGATGCCTACGTCGCCAAATTCGACCCTGCCGTGTTGGCCGAAACCCTGATTCCATTCCTGCAAAGGTAGTCGCTACAATAGCGGCCAGGAATCATTGACAAATTCAGGATAACCCTCGATGGCAGACAAGAATCTTCGCTTCCTTGTAGTGGACGACTTCTCAACCATGAGACGGATCGTACGCAACCTACTCAAGGAACTCGGATTTACCAACGTCGATGAAGCGGAGGATGGCCAAGTCGCCCTTCACAAGCTCAAGACACAGCATTTCGATTTCATCGTTTCCGACTGGAACATGCCCAACATGACCGGAATCGAGCTGCTGAAAGCGGTACGCGCCGACCAGCAACTCAAGCCCCTGCCGTTCCTGATGATCACGGCCGAGGCCAAGCGCGAGAACATTATCGAAGCTGCCATGGCAGGGGCAAGTGGCTACATCGTCAAGCCGTTTACTGCCGCCACGCTGGAAGAAAAGCTGAACAAGATCTTCCAGGCAATAAACAAATAAGAACCATTGCACGGCTTGTCGGGCCAGTATTCAGGAGGATTTATCGTGCCAGACCACGTTTTGGAAAGCGGGGATACCCCGGATCTCGAGGCCCTGTTTGACAGCATTGCCAAGCAGCACCAAGCCGGCACGCCACAGATCGCCAGTGAAGCAGACAGTGCCACGGCGTCCACCTCCGCCGCCGAGGGCACCCCCTCGGTGATGTATGAACAAATCGGGCAACTGACCCGCAAATTACACAGTGCGCTGCGCGACATGGGTTACGACAAATCGCTGGAGCGCGTCGCGAATGCGATTCCCGATGCCCGCGACCGCCTCTCCTACATCTCGACACTGACCGAATCCGCAGCAGAGCGGGTGCTCAACGCCACCGATATCGCCAAGCCGATCCAGGACGAGCTCGAAAGCAGCGCCAAGCAGCTGTCCGAACGCTGGAACCGGCTGTTCGCCAATATGCTGTCGGTCGACGAGTTCCGCCAGCTGAGCCAGGACACGCACCGTTATCTGCAGAGTGTGCCGGAACAGACCCAGGCCACCAGCGCGCAACTGCTCGACATCGTCATGGCGCAGGATTTTCAGGATCTGACCGGCCAGGTCATCAAGAAGATGATGGGCATGGTCAAGACGATCGAAACCGACCTCGTCGCCTTCCTGATCGAATTCTCGCCGGAAGAGAAGAAAACGGAAATCGACCCGACACTGCTGAATGGTCCGGTGATCAACCCGGAAGGACGCAGCGATGTGGTCACCAACCAACAACAAGTCGACGACCTGCTGGAAAGCCTCGGCTTCTGAGACCACGGTCGCAACAAGAAACAATAAATAACGGTGCGGGGTAAAAAATGAGCGAATTCGGCGGCATGGAAGAGTTGTTGCAGGACTTCCTGATGGAGTCCAACGACCTTCTCTCGGACGTTGACAACAAGTTGGTCGAACTGGAAAAAAGGCCAGAAGACCGCGCCTTGCTCAACGACATTTTCCGCGGCTTTCATACCATCAAGGGCGGCGCCGGCTTTCTGAACGTGGCGCCCATGGTGACCCTCTGCCACCGCACGGAAAACCTGTTCGACAAGCTGCGCAACGCCGAACTTCAGCTCAACCCCGAAGTAATGGACGTGATCCTTGACGCCACGGCCACGGTGCGCGACATGTTCGGCACCCTGGGCCAGGGGCTGATGCCGCGAGACGCCGATGGCGCATTGCTCGCCGCCCTGGATGCCGTCCTGTCCGGCCGCATGCCGCAGGCACCGGTCCCGCATGCCCCACCGGCCACACCGCCGGTGGCCAGTGCCCCGCAACGCAGCGACGAACCCGACTGGAACAGTCTCTACCAGGCCGTCGTCCCTGCCGCCCGTACCACCGCGCCCACTGCGCCGGCCCCTGCACCGGTGGAAGTAGTGCCTGCTGCGGCGTTGGTGCCGGAAACCGAGCCGGTAACCGCCGTGGCGGCAGCCAGCCGGGCCGCGGCGCCCGCCAAGAACGTGACGGCGAGCAAGTCGGCCAGCGGCGGCGGGCATGAAAACACCATCCGCATCGATACCAACCGCCTCGACATGGTGCTCAACCTGTCCGGCGAAATCGGCCTGACCAAGAACCGCCTCACCACGCTGCGCACCGAGATTCTGCAGGGCAACAACGACAGCAATACCCTGCGCTCGCTGGACGAAGCCATCAGCCAGCTCGACCTGCTGGTCGGCGACCTGCAGAACGCGGTGATGAAGACCCGCATGCAGCCGATCGGCCGGCTGTTCCAGAAGTACCCCCGCCTCGCCCGTGACCTGGCGCGCCAGCTCGGCAAGGACGTCGAACTGGTACTGAGCGGCGAAGAAACCGAACTCGACAAAACCATGATTGAGGATCTGAACGACCCGCTGGTGCACCTGGTGCGCAACGCCGTCGATCACGGTGTCGAGTCCACCGCGGAGCGTATCGCCGCCGGCAAGAAACCGCAGTCGCTGATCCAGCTGACGGCCGAACAGGTCGGCGACCATATCCTGATCGAGATCACCGACGACGGTCGCGGCATGAATGCCGACGCCCTGCGCCGCAAGGCAGTGGAAAAGGGCCTGATCGACACCGAAGCCGCCAACGCTCTAGACGAGAAGCAGTGCCTGCAGCTGATCTTCCTGCCTGGCTTCTCCACCAAGGACCAGATTTCAAGTGTGTCTGGCCGCGGTGTCGGCATGGACGTGGTTCGTACCAACATCCAGAAGCTCAACGGCCGCATCGACATCAACTCAATTCCGGGCGAAGGCACCCGCATCAGCATCTCGCTGCCGCTGACGCTGGCGATCCTGCCGGTGCTGGTGGTACGCGCCTGCAACCAACCGTTCGCCGTGCCGCTGGCGATGGTGCGCGAGATCATCACCATCGAACCGGAAGCCATCCAGGAAGTTTCGGGCAATCCGACTATCGTGGTGCGCGACGAAATCCTCCCGCTCAAGACCCTGGCCGGCCTGCTCGGCTGGGCACCGACCCAAAAACCGGGGTTCGGCGTGCTGATGCAATCGGCCGAGCGCTCTTTCATCCTGGCCATCGACTCCTTCGTCGGCCGCGACGATGTGGTGATCAAGCCGCTACAGAATATCCGTCCCAAGGGCGTGGCGGGTGCCACGCTGTCGGGGGACGGCTCGGTCGTGCTGGTACTCGACATGGAAGACCTGTTGACGGCGAAGGACGGCGTAAGTGGGATGGTCAAGACCTCCGAACTGATTACGATCTGACGCTTACCCCACACTGAACGGTACAGAATGACAACAAGCAGTGCCTTCATCGGACGCCAGCCTGTATTGAACCGAAATCAGCAGCTCATCGGCTATGAGCTGCTGTTTCGCCCCTCCCTCGAGGCGGAAGGCGCCGGCCCGCTGGCCGCGCTTCAAGCCGACACCCAGGTTCTGGTAAACACCCTGCACAATATGGGAACCAGCTGGCTGATCGGCAACAAGCTGGCCTTCATCAACGTCGGCGAAGCCATGCTGGCCAGCGAGTTTCTCGAGTTGCTGCCGGCACGTCGGGTCATTCTCGACCTGATGCCCGAGATCCCCCCCTCCAACGAGCTGATTGCCCGCATCAAGTATCTGCATGCCCAGGGTTTCGGCATCGCCATGGATGGCTTCTCGTTCAACGCGCCTTCAGCCCAGCTGCTGGAATATGCCAAATACGTCAAACTGGACGTGCAGAAGCACGGTACCAACGACTTCCAGATGCTGGCTGCCCAAGTGCGCAGCTACCCGGTAATCCGCATCGCCGAGAAAGTGGAAACGCACGAGCACTTCCACCTCTGCCGCGAACTGGGCATGGATGGTTTTCAGGGCTATTACTTCGCCAAGCCGGAGACCCTGTCCGCCAAGGTCATCCATCCCTCTTTCACGCACACGCTGGAGCTGCTCAACCTGCTGCGCATGGATGCCGAGATCAAGGAAATCGAGGCGGTATTCAAGCGAGACATCGCGCTGTCCTACAAGCTGCTGCGCTTCGTGAACTCGGCTGCGGCTGGACTCAACACCACCATCAGTTCGTTCAGCCACGCGGTCACCGTGCTGGGCTACAAACGGCTCTATCGCTGGCTGACCCTGCTCTTGGTCACCGCCAACGAAGATGGCAAGACTCCACCCGCCCTGCAAAAGACCGCCATTACCCGGGCACGCTTCATGGAACTCCTGGGCGGTGCGCTCAACCTGCCCAACGATGCTTGCGAATCGCTGTTCGTGATCGGCATGTTCAGCTTGCTCGACGTGCTGTTCGACATGCCGATGACCTCCGTGCTGGAGCACCTCCACCTCTCCGACCAGTTCAAGCAGGTGCTGCTGGAGCAACCGGACCGGCTCACTCCCTTCCTCCAATTGGCCAAGGCCTGCGAAGACAAGGAGATGCGCGACGTCCCGCAACTGTGCCGGGAACTGGGTCTGTCGCCCGAACCGTTCAATCAGGCTCACGTCGAGGCGCTCGCCTGGGTGGAGGAACTGGGCTTATAATTCATGGCTTTTCCCCGTCAGCCCTCCGGAAACGCCATGAAACTGCTTGCCATCGATACCTCGACGGACTTCCTGTCGCTTGCCGTCTTAAACGATGACAACACCGTCGTGTTTCATGAGCGCGTCGGCCAGAAACACGCCGAGCAGGCGCTGCCCCACGTGCAGAGCCTGCTGCGCGATGCCGGGCTGACACTTCAGCAACTCGACGGCGTCGTGTACGGGCAGGGCCCGGGCTCGTTCACCGGGCTGCGCATCGGCTGCGGTCTGGCCCAGGGCCTGGCGTTTGCCGCCGGCCTACCCGTCATTCCCATCCCCACCCTCGACAGCGTGGCGGAACAGGCCGGCGCGACGCGGGTTGTCGCCTGTAACGACGCCCGCATGCAGCAAGTCTACCTGGCGAGTTACGACCTAGCCGCGCCTCGCCGCCTTTCCCCTATCCTGCTGCTCAACCCGGAGCAGGCCGGCAACGAACTGCAGCTGGATGGCGAAGGCTGGGTGGGTGCCGGCGACGGCTTTGCCGCCTACCCCATGCTGGCAAGTGGTACTTGGGGCTCACAGCTTGGCGCCACTCACAACGACATCCGCCCCCACGCCGCCAGTTACCTGCGGCTGGCGCAAAGCGGGCGCTACCCCCGCCTCCCGGCGCGCGAAGCCGATCTGCTCTACGTGCGCAACAAGGTGGCGCTGACCTCGCGCGAGCAGCAGGCACGCCAGCGATGATCGCCTTCCGCCCGGCCACTGCGCCCGACCTGGCAAAACTGGTCTCCCTGGAAGCGGCGGCCACTCCCCATGGCTGGAGCGAGCGGCAGTTCCACGACTCCCTGGCGGCCGGCCACGCCTTCCTGCTGCTGGAGATCGATGGCGAAGTGTGCGGACACGCGGTCAGCATGACGGTGCTGGACGAGGCGGAACTGCTGACCATCGTGATCGCCCCCGAACGACAGGGGCAGGGGCTGGGACAGGCCTTGCTGGGCGAGCTGCTGCAGCGACTGCGCCGGCAAGGGTGCTCGAGGCTCTTTCTGGAAGTCAGGGAAAGCAACCAACCCGCCCGTGCACTCTATGCCAAGAGCGGCTTCGTCGAGACAGGCCTTCGCAAGCACTACTACCCCACCGCATCCGGGCGCGAGCATGCCGTGTTGATGGAGATTGGGCTATGAGCCGCCGCCAGCTGATCGGTGAGGTCATCGGCCTCGGCCCGCTCTGGCGCGCGCGCGACGCGCGCTTTGACGACCACCCGGCTCGGCGCGTATCGCCGCCGGCCGTGCCCTTGGCCGACGCCCCGATCGAAGCGGCAACGGCGGAAGCGGCCCCCGCTCCTGTCACCGCCGCCATCCCGGCGCCCCCTGCCGTCCAGGCGGGCACCTCGGCACCCGCCCCTGCCGCTCCGGTCCCGGCGGTACTCGCCGAACAGGCGGCCCCCACCCTCCCCGTGTCGGCCAAGCCCGTGCTGAGCTGGAGCGAACTGGAGCAGACCGTCGCCTGCTGCAATCACTGCCGGCTGTGCGAGACGCGCACCCAGACAGTGTTCGGGCGCGGCAACCCGCAGGCGCGCTGGCTGATCATCGGGGAAGCGCCGGGTGAACAAGAGGACAAACAGGGCAAGCCATTCGTCGGCCGCGCCGGCCAACTGCTCGACAACATGCTGGCCGCCATCGGTCTCGACAGCAACCACGATGTCTACATCGCCAACGTGCTCAAGTGCCGCCCTCCCGGCAACCGCAACCCTTCGGCCGATGAGATCGTAGCCTGCCAGGATTACCTGCGTCAGCAGATTGCGCACATCCGCCCGACCCTGATCCTGGCGCTGGGACGCTTCGCCGCGCAGACCCTGCTCGACAGCAACGACAGCATCGCGCGCCTGCGTGGCCGCGTACATCGCTACCAGGATGTGCCGCTGATCGTCAGCTTCCATCCGGCCTACCTGCTGCGCAATCTGCCCGACAAGGCCAAGAGCTGGCAGGATCTGGTGTTCGCGCGTCGCACCTTCCGCCAACTCACCGGGCAGTGAACGGGGCACTCCCCCCTCCGCACGCGTACGCAGACGCCACGCGCCCCTCACATCCACTTCCGCTCACGCTACACTGACGTCCTCGAAAATCCGGCGGACGGCCAAGGCGGGGGCACAACCCTGCCAGACGCCCCGGCGACAATAAGACAGAAAACTCCGCTCTTTTCAGGAGAACATGCATGAGGTTCAAGGCTAACGACTCTCTTACCGAGCAGATTGCCCAGCACCTGGGCAACCAGATCATCCTCGGCGTAATGCAGCCGGGGGAGCGCATCCAGGAGCTTCGCATCGCCAGCGAACTCGACGTCAGCCGCGGCTCGGTTCGCGAAGCGTTGCTGATCCTGCAACGCCGCCACCTGGTCAACATCTACCCGCGGCGCGGCGCGGTGGTGGCGAGTATCAGCGCCCAGGATGTGCACGACTTTTTCGGCCTGTGGTTTTTGCTGCTGGAGACGGTGGTGGGCAACATGGCACGGCAGTGGCAGAACGACGACCTCGCCCGCTTCTTCGAACTGCTGGGGCAACTCGAAGCCAGCCGCCAGCACAACGACATCCAGGGCTTCTACCAGCAAGGGGTGGCCTTCCTGCAGGCTTTGTACGGCTTTGCCGACAACCACTACATCGAAAGCACGCTGCGTGACCTCTTGCCGCTGACGCAGCGCTGCCTGTACGCCATCCTGCGTGCTGGCTCGCCGCAGGTGGAGCGCACCTACGCCTTTTTGGAAGAACTACTGAAGGCCATCATCGCGCGTGACACGCTCCGGCTCCAGACGATGATCCGGCAGTTCGGTGCCGATTACGGCCGGCTCGCCGCCGCCTCGGCCGAGGCGCTGGAGGGAGTGCAGTAAAAAGCGCTGCCGGGCGGAGGTGCCGGGCAGCGCTATCGGTTCGTCAGGGCGATCAGCCGCGCAGGTAGCTCACGAAGGCATAGTCGAGCCCCTGCTCGCTGCGCTGCGCCTCGCGTTGTACTTCCTGCCAGCCACCGCTGCTAAAGTCGGGAAAATGCGCGTCGCCCTGATAGTTCCCGGCGATTTCGGTGAGTTCCAGGCGGTGTGCCAGGGGCAAGGCCTGACGGTACAGGTCGGCGCCGCCGATGATGCAGGCGGATTCCGCCTCCGCAACCAGCGCCAGGGCCGCCTCCAGGCTGTGCGCGACCTCCACGCCGGCAGCACTCCAGTCGTGCTGGCGCGTCACCACGATATTGCGCCGGCCCGGCAAGGGGCGGCCGATCGAATCATACGTCTTGCGGCCCATGATCACCGGCTTGCCCAGCGTGACCGCCTTGAAATGCTTCAGGTCCTCGGGCAGATGCCACGGCAGCCGGTTGTCGATGCCGATGACGCGGTTGGCCGCCATCGCCGCCACCAGGGTGATGCAGGGTGTCGTCATACCGCCACCTTGGCCTTGATGTGGGGCATCGGATCGTAGCCTTCCAGTTCGAAGTCTTCGAAGCGGAAGGCGAACAGATCGGTCACGGCCGGGTTGATCTTCATCACCGGCAGCGGGCGCGGTTCGCGCGCCAGTTGCTCGTCGGCCTGCTCCAGGTGGTTGCTGTAGAGGTGGGCGTCGCCCAGCGTGTGCACGAATTCGCCTGGCTTCAGCCCGCACACCTGCGCCATCATCATGGTCAAGAGCGCGTACGAGGCGATGTTGAATGGCACACCGAGGAAGATGTCGGCCGAACGCTGGTACAACTGACACGACAGACGGCCGTCGGCCACGTAGAACTGGAACAGCGCGTGGCACGGGGGCAATGCCATCTCGTCGACCAATGCGGGGTTCCAGGCCGACACGATCAGCCGGCGCGAGTCCGGGTTCTTCCTGATCATCTCGACCACGTTGGCGATCTGGTCGACGTGACGGCCATCCGGCGCCGGCCAGCTGCGCCACTGGTAACCGTACACCGGACCGAGGTTGCCGTTCTCGTCCGCCCATTCGTCCCAGATCGATACGCCGTTCTCCTTGAGATAACGGATGTTGGTGTCCCCGGAAAGGAACCACAGCAGCTCGTGCACGATAGATTTGAGGTGCAACTTCTTGGTGGTCAGGAGCGGAAACCCGTCGGCCAGATCGAAGCGCATCTGGTAGCCGAACACGGACAGGGTGCCGGTACCGGTACGGTCGGATTTGTAGTGGCCGTGCTCGCGCACGTGACGCATCAGGTCGAGGTACTGTTTCATGTCGTCAGTGCCGGAAATTAATGAACAGGCGGGAAAACGGGCGATTTTATCAGAATCTGCCGCATGGAAAAAACATAAAAAACAGGAAATTGCGCCCGGATTCTGGCTTCTACGCCCCCTGTGCGATGCCAGGGAAATGCCCAAATCATGGTAGGCTAGCGGCTGCCGCCCTTACCCCAAATGACGACGCAGCGATAACGCCACCATGGCAGAAGATTCCGACCTCGAACGAACAGAAGCCGCGACCGGACGGCGCCTGCAGCAGGCGCGCGAGGAAGGTAACATCCCGCGCTCGCGCGAGCTGTCGACGTTTGCCGTGACCATGGCCGGCGTGGCGCTGCTGATGGCGATGGGCGAGCGTCTGGGCAACTTCATGCTGCAACTGATGCGCCGCCTGTTCACCTTCGACCACGACATGGTGCAGCACACCGATCCGGTGCTGCTGCGTTTCAAGGAGTCTCTCACCGACACCCTGCTGCAGCTCATGCCCATTTTCGGCGGGCTGGCGCTGGTGGCGGTGGCCACCCCGCTCCTAGTCGGCGGCTGGAACCTGACCTTCAAGGGCATCGAACCGAAGCTCTCCAAGCTCAATCCGGCCCACGGCATCCAGCGCATGTTCTCGCTCAGCGCGCTGACCGAGGCGCTCAAGGCCATCCTGAAGAGCGTGGTGATCGGCGGCGTCGCCACCTGGGTGATCTGGAACGAGCGCGCCGAGCTGATCGGGCTGATCGCCATGCCGCTGGAGACGGCGCTGGGCAAGATGATGCAGCTGACCTTCCATACCTTCCTGCTGGTGGTCGGCGCCATGTTGCTGCTGGTCGTGGTGGATGTCCCCTTCCAGATCTGGAACTACCACAAGCAGCTGCGCATGACCAAGGAAGAGGTCAAGCAGGAATACAAGGAACAGGAAGGCTCGCCGGAGGTGAAGGGTCGCATCCGCCAGTTGCAGCGCCAGGCCGCGCAGCGGCGCATGATGCAGGAGATTCCTTCGGCCAACGTGATCGTGACCAACCCGACTCACTACGCTGTCGCCCTCAAGTACACCGAGGGCATGCGCGCGCCGCAGGTGATCGCCAAGGGCCGGCTCAAGTTGGCCGAAAAGATCATCGACACCGGCCGCGAGCACCGTGTCACCGTGATGCGCGTGCCGAGCTTTGCCCGCGCGCTGTATTTCCACTCCGAGCTGGGCGAAGAGGTGCCCTCCCGTCTGTACGGCGCGGCGGCGCAGATTCTCGCCTACGTCTACCAGCTCAAGCTGTACGAATACAACGGCGGACTGGCCCCGGTCTACCCCGAGCACGTCGAGGTCCCTGCCGATCTTGACCCGGAAAGCAAACGCCAGCAAGATGCGGCGCCGACGGCTAACCCTTAAGCGGGCATGGATACTATTCTCGAGCAACTGAAGCGCTTCAACCTGACCCGCCTGGCGGGCCCGGTCCTCATCATCCTCATTCTGACGATGATGGTGTTGCCGTTGCCGCCGATCATTCTCGACATCTTCTTCACCTTCAATATCGCTGTGTCGGTGATCGTGTTGCTGGTCGGCATCAACGTGCGCCAGCCGCTGGATTTTTCCGCCTTCCCGTCGGTGCTGCTGGTCACCACGCTGCTGCGGCTGTCGCTCAACGTCGCCTCCAGCCGGGTGATCCTGCTGCAGGGCCATACCGGGCCCGACGCCGCCGGCAAGGTGATCGAATCGTTCTCGCATTTCCTGGTCGGCGGCAACGTCGCGATCGGCGTGGTGGTGTTCGTGATTCTCACCATCATCAACTTCGTGGTCATCACCAAGGGCGCCGGCCGTATCGCCGAAGTGAGCGCACGCTTCACGCTCGACGCCATGCCCGGCAAGCAGATGGCGATCGACGCCGACCTCAACGCCGGCCTGATCGGCGAGGAAGACGCGCGCAAGCGCCGCGCCACCATCGCCGAGGAAGCCAACTTCTTCGGCGCCATGGACGGTGCCTCGAAGTTCGTGCGCGGCGACGCCATGGCCGGCATCATGATCATCCTGATCAACATCGTCGGCGGCCTGATCGTCGGCGTGGTACAGCACGACCTGGCGGTGGGACAGGCGGCCGAGAGCTACACCCTACTGACCATCGGCGACGGCCTGGTGGCACAGATTCCCGGCCTGATCATCTCCACCGCCGCCGGTATCGTGGTGTCGCGCGTCGGCACCGAAAAGGACATGTCCGAGCAGTTCCTCGGCCAGCTGTTCACCAAACCCTCGGTGCTGTACATCACCGCCGCGGTGATCGGCCTCATCGGCATGATTCCCAACATGCCGCACTTCGCCTTCCTGCTGATCGCCAGTGTGTTGGGCGGACTGGGTTGGCTGATGGAAAAGCGCCAGCGCGAAAGCGAACAGCTGGCAGCGCTGGCCAAGGCCGCGCCGCCGCCGCCGGGCGAACAGCAGATGGCCGAAGTCAGCTGGAACGACGTGCAGCACGTCGACCAGCTCGGGCTGGAAGTCGGCTACCGTCTGATCCCGCTGGTCGACCGCAGCCAGGATGGCGAGCTGTTGCGCCGCATCCGCGGCATCCGCAAGAAGATCGCTCAGGAGCTAGGCTTCCTGGTGCCGGCCGTGCACATCCGCGACAACCTGGAGATCAAGCCGAACGCCTACCGCATCCTGATGAAGGGGGTGGAGATCGGCAGCGGCGAGGCCTATATCGGCCAGTTTCTCGCCATCAACCCGGGGCGCGTCAGCGGCGAGCTGAAGGGTCTGGCCACCACCGACCCGGCCTTCGGCCTGCCGGCGGTATGGATCGACGGCGGCAAGCGCGACGAGGCGCAGACGCTGGGCTATACCGTGGTCGACGCCAGCACCGTGGTGGCGACCCACCTTTCCAACCTGCTCAACACCCACGCCGCCGAACTGCTGGGGCGCGAGGAAGTGCAGGCGCTGATCAGCCACCAGGCCAAGGAGTCGCCGAAGCTGATCGAGGACCTGGTGCCGAAGGTGGTGTCGGTGGCCACGCTGCAGAAGGTACTGCAGCATCTGCTGACCGACGGCATCCACATCCGCGACTTCCGCACCATTCTCGAGACCCTGGCCGACCACGTCGGCGTGACGCAGGATATCGACGAGCTGACCGCCGCGGTACGCACGGCGCTATCGCGCGTAATCATCCAGCAGCTCTTCCCCGGCGAGGCGGAACTGCCGCTGATGACGCTCGATCCGGCGCTGGAAAGCGTGCTGCTGCAGGCGGTCCAGTCCAAGGCCGGCGGCGGGCTGGAGCCGGGTCTGGCGGAGAACCTGCTGGCCAGCGCCGCGCAGCAGTCGGAGCAGATGGAGAATCAGGGCTACAATCCGGTCCTGCTTACGCCGCCGGGGCTACGCCCCCTGCTGGCGCGTTTTTTACGCCGAGCCCTCCCACAGTTGCGTGTGATCTCGCATAATGAAATACCGGACAATAAATCCATTCGTATAATCGCGGTCATCGGGGGCAGCAAAGGCTAACTATAGATGGTGGTCAAAAAGTTCTTCGGCAAAACCACGCGCGATGCGCTCAGACAGGTCCGTGAGGAGCTGGGCGCCGACGCGCTCATTCTGTCCAACCGCCCCACCATGGGCGGGGGGGTGGAAATCATGGCCGTGGCCGATGCCGACGTTGCCAACCTGGCGACCACCCTGTCCACCTCGACCAGCAAGCATCCGCCGCGCCACGTACCCGCGCCGGTCGCCCCGGCCGGTGGCGCGGTGAACCGTGCGCTGGCGCGCACCTACGCCCTGCCGGTAGAGCCGCTGGACGCCCCGGCCCCGGCCGCCGCGCCGACACCCAGTCAGCTCGCGGCCAGCGCCGCCTTCCCGCCACGGCGCGAGACGCTGCCCCCCTCACCGCCACCCGCCGCG
>NZ_JBYSWM010000026.1:0-8784 GCF_058781125.1 Pseudogulbenkiania sp. FW507-F1
GGCTAAGCAGAGAGGGAGGGGGGGGGCTCTCAGCGGGTGTGAATAATACCAATAGGGTTATGCAATTGTCACTCCGCTTTGGCTGGTCAGCTCGACGTCATGTGGTGGTGAGGCCGCCGCAGACGGTACGGCGCGTGTGGCAACCCGTGTGATCGGGATTTTTCCAACCCGGTATGAAATTTGCTGTGGTGTTCAGACCGGTCTCAACACGGCTTGATTGAAACGACTATGGAACGAGCGCCTGCCTCCTTGTCATCGCGATTACCCGCCAGCCTGTCAACCGGCTGGCATGCGGCACTGGAACTGGGCTATGCCCGTCGGCCTGGCGGCACGATTCCGGTGCAGCGCCGCCATGTCGGCCCGTTACGGGTGCAAAAGCATTTCATCGATGCGGCTGGAACGTGCCAGCACATCATCGTGCACCCACCCGGCGGCATCGCCGGCGGCGACCGGCTGTGCATCGACGTCTCGCTGGAAGAGGGCGCCGACGTGCTGATCACCAGCCCAGGTGCCGCCAAGTGGTATGACGGTTTCGGCCGGTCCGCCAGCCAGTCCGTCACGCTCGCGCTGGCCGACGGCGCCCGGCTGGAATGGCTGCCGCAGGAAACCATCCTCTACGCCGGCGCAGACGTGCGCCTGGAAAGCCGCATCCGGCTCGCGGGCGACGCCCGGCTGCTGTACGGCGATGTGACCTGCCTCGGCCGCCCCGCCTGTGGTGAGCGCTTCGACCACGGGCAGTGGCGCCAATGCGTCGAGATCGAGCTCAACGGCCGGCTGATCTGGTGCGAGCACGCCGTGCTGCCCGGCGCCAGTCCGCTGCTCGCCTCGCCGGTGGGGCTGGCCGGCCACAGCGTGGTCGCCACCCTGGTCTGGGCCGGCCCGGCCTTGCCGGATGAACTGCATCAGGCTGCGCTGGAGGTGGAAACCGTGGGCCGCGCCGCCGCCACGCAACTCCCCGAGGTCTGGCTGGCACGCTTCATCGGCGACTCCGCCGAGGACGCGCACCGTTGGCTGCGCCAGCTGCGCGCCTTGATCCACCCCTTCACCCACGGCCGCCCGGCGTCATCGCCGCGCATCTGGGCGACCTGAACCAACACAACGGAAAACAACATGGAACTGACCCCCCGCGAGAAGGACAAGCTGTTGATCTTCACCGCCGGCCTGCTGGCCGAGCGGCGCCGTGGGCGCGGCCTCAAGCTCAACTACCCCGAGGCGGTGGCCTTCATCAGCGCCGCCATCATGGAGGGCGCGCGCGACGGCAAGACTGTGGCCGAACTGATGCACTACGGCACCACCTTGCTGACGCGCGACGAGGTGATGGAGGGCGTGCCGGAGATGATCGGCGAGATTCAGGTCGAGGCGACCTTTCCCGACGGGACCAAGCTCGTGACCGTCCATCAACCCATCGTTTAGGAAAGGGCCATGCCCCTGCGGCGCAGGCGCGATCACGGCTTGGGCACTGCTCGGAATCCTCATGTACACCACGTACATGCCGGTTCCTGTACGGTGGCCGCACCGTGTTGACGTTTGCGCGCGACAGGTTCTGCCCCTCTCCAGGAGAAGACGCATGATTCCCGGACAAATCCTCGCCGCGCCCGGCGAGATCGAACTCAACGTTGGCCGAAGCACGCTCACGCTGACCGTGGCCAACACCGGCGACCGCCCGATCCAGGTCGGCTCGCACTACCACTTCGCCGAGACCAACGATGCGCTCGCCTTCGACCGCGAGGCCGCGCGCGGCTTTCGCCTCAACATCCCGGCCGGCACCGCGGTGCGCTTCGAACCGGGCCAGACGCGCACCGTCGAGCTGGTCGAACTGGCCGGCGCACGCGTGGTGTACGGCTTCCAGGGCAAGGTGATGGGGGCGCTATGAAAATCAGCAGGCAAGCCTACGCCGAGATGTTCGGCCCCACCGTCGGCGACAAGGTGCGCCTCGCCGACACCGAGCTGTTTCTTGAAGTCGAGCGTGACTACACCCTCTACGGCGAAGAAGTGAAGTTCGGCGGCGGCAAGGTCATTCGCGACGGCATGGGTCAGGGCCAAAGGTTGGCCGAAGAAGTGGCCGACACCGTCATCACCAACGCCCTGATCCTCGACCACTGGGGCATCGTCAAGGCCGACCTCGCGCTCAAGAACGGCCGCATCGCCGCCATCGGCAAGGCCGGCAACCCGGACATCCAGCCTGGCGTCGACATCGTCATCGGCGCCGCCACCGAAATCATTGCCGGCGAAGGCATGATCGTCACCGCCGGCGGTATCGACACTCACATCCACTTCATCTGCCCGCAGCAGATCGACGAAGCGCTGATGTCCGGCATCACCACCATGATCGGCGGCGGCACCGGTCCGGCCACCGGCACCAACGCCACCACCTGCACGCCGGGGCCTTGGCACATGGCGCAGATGCTCAAGGCGGCCGAAGCCTTCCCGATGAACCTCGGCTTCACCGGCAAGGGCAACGCCAGCCTGCCCGAGCCGCTCAGGGAACAGGTACGCGCCGGCGCCATCGGCCTCAAGCTGCACGAAGACTGGGGCACCACCCCGGCGGCCATCGACAACTGCCTGTCGGTGGCGGACGAAATGGACGTGCAAGTGGCGATCCACACCGACACGCTCAACGAATCCGGCTTCGTCGAGGCCACGCTGGCCGCGTTCAAGGGCCGCACCATCCACACCTACCACACCGAAGGCGCCGGCGGCGGCCACGCCCCGGACATCATCAAGGCCTGCGGCGAACTCAACGTGCTGCCGAGTTCCACCAACCCGACACGGCCCTTCACCGTCAACACCATCGACGAACACCTCGACATGCTGATGGTGTGCCACCACCTCGACCCCGCCATCGCCGAGGACGTGGCCTTCGCCGAGAGCCGCATCCGCCGCGAGACCATCGCCGCCGAGGACATCCTGCACGATCTGGGCGCCTTCGCCATGATGTCGTCCGACAGCCAGGCCATGGGCCGCGTTGGCGAAACCATCCTGCGTTGCTGGCAGACCGCCGACAAAATGAAGCGCCAGCGCGGCCCGCTCGAGGGCGACGCCTCCGGCAACGACAACGCCCGCATCAAGCGCTACCTCGCCAAGTACACCATCAACCCGGCCATCACCCACGGCATCGCGCACGAAGTCGGCAGCATCGAGGTCGGCAAGCTGGCCGACTTGGTGCTGTGGAAGCCGATGTTCTTCGGCGTCAAGCCGAGCCTGATCCTCAAGGGCGGCATCATCGCCGCGGCGGCGATGGGCGACGCCAACGCCAGCATCCCGACCCCGCAGCCGGTGCACTACCGGCCGATGTTCGGCAGCTACGGCGGCGCCATCGCCGCGGGCAGCGTCACCTTCGTGTCGCAGGCGGCGCTTTCGGCCAACGTGGGCGAGGCTTTGGGGCTGAAAAAACGGCTGGTGGCGGTCAAGGGCTGCCGCAGCCTCAAGAAAACCGACCTGATCCACAACGACTACCTGCCGAAGATCGAGGTCGACCCGCAGAACTACCAGGTCAAGGCCGACGGCCAGCTGCTGTGGTGCGAGCCGGCCGACGTGCTGCCGATGGCGCAGCGCTACTTCCTGTTCTGACGGGGATGGGATGAGTCTTGCGGGCGGGCACAACGCCGTGTGTCCGCCTTGCCACCTGGATGCTACGTGAAGGAGACACCATGCTGGTGATTACTAAGCGCGCCGACGACCCCAGCCTCTGGGACGCCGAGCTCGTCATGAGCTTCGAGCTGCGCAGCAAGAGCCGGCTGCGCACCACCGCCAGCAGCGGCGAGGACGTCGGCCTGTTCCTGGAGGCCGGCCAGCCGCTGCGCCACGGCGAGGTGCTGCAGGCCGAAGACGGCCGCCGTGTGCGCGTCGTCGCTGCACCCGAAGCGCTGCTGCACGTAACCTGCGCCAACCCGCGCGAACTGTGCCGTGCCGCCTACCATCTGGGCAACCGCCACGTTCACCTCGAAGTGGGCGAGGGCTGGCTGCGCCTGCTGGACGACGAGGTGCTGGCGCAGATGCTGCTGCAACTGGGCGCCCGGGTCGAACGCCTGTCGGCGCCGTTCAACCCCGAGCACGGCGCCTACGGCGGCGGCCACCATCACTCGCACGGCAAGGAGGCGGCGTTCCAGTACGCCCCCAAGCTGCACCAGTACGGGCCCGGCGCATGAATGGCGGCATCACGCAGTTGCAACTGTTGCGCCTGTCCAGCCCCGGCCTACCGATCGGCGCCTACAGTTATTCGCAGGGACTGGAGAGCGCGCTCGACCTCGGCCTGGTGCACGATGCCGAGAGTGCCCGGCACTGGCTGCACGACGTGCTGCATGGGCCATTGAGCCGCTTCGAGGCGGTGCTGCTGGCTCAGGCCTGCCGCGCGCTGGCCGCCGGAGACGAGGCCGGGCTCGACGCCATCAACCAGCGCCTGTTGGCGAGCCGCGACAGCCGTGAACTGCGGCAGGAAACCGAGCAGATGGGCTACTCGCTGCGCCAGCTGCTCGCCGCGCTGCCCGAGAGCCAAAGCCAGCCCTGGCCGTCCACCCTGGCCGACGCGCCGGTGGCGGTGCCGGTCGCGTGGGCGGTGGCGGCACGCACGCTGGGGTTGGCCGAAGACGCCGTGGTGACGGGCTACCTGTGGGGCTGGCTGGAAAACCAGGTGATGGTGCTGCTCAAGGCCATGCCGATGGGGCAGACCGCCGGCCAGCGGCTGCTGTCGGCGCTGCTGCCGGAACTGACCGCCGCCGTGCAAACGGCACGCACGCTGCCCGAAGACGAACTCAGCAACTTCGCCCCCGGCCTCGCCTGGGTGGCGATGAAACATGAAACGCAGTACAGCCGGCTGTTCCGGTCTTGAGAACCTAAGGAGAACATCATGCAAAAAGCCCCGCTGCGCGTCGGGATCGGCGGTCCGGTCGGTTCCGGCAAGACCCATCTCACCTGGGCGCTGTGCAAGGCGCTACGCGATATCTATAATGTCGCCGCCGTTACCAATGACATCTACACCCAGGAAGACGCGCAATTCCTGGTGAAGAACGAAGCCCTGTCGCCCGACCGCATCATCGGCGTGGAAACCGGCGGCTGCCCGCACACCGCGATCCGCGAAGACGCCTCGATCAACCTCGAAGCCGTGGCCAGGCTCAACGCCCGCCACCCCGGCCTCGACGTGATCTTCATCGAAAGCGGCGGCGACAACCTGGCCGCCACCTTCAGCCCGGAACTGTCCGACCTGACGATCTACGTCATCGACGTCTCGGCCGGCGACAAGATCCCGCGCAAGGGCGGGCCGGGCATCTGCAAGTCCGATCTCCTGGTGATCAACAAGATCGATCTCGCGCCGCTGGTTGGCGCCTCGCTGGAGGTGATGGAGCACGACGCCAAAAAGATGCGCGGCGAGCGGCCGTTCGTGTTTTCCAATCTCAAGAGCGGGCAGGGGCTGCAGGACATCATTCGCTTCATCGAAGACAAAGGCATGCTGACACTTAACAAGGAAGGAACCACCCATGCGTAAACACTCCCTGATCCCGGCAGCGCTGCTGCTGGCCCTGAGCGCCGCCGCCCAGGCCCACCCCGGCCACGGCGTCAGCGGCCTGGACAGTGGTTTCGTCCACCCGTTCTCGGGTCTGGACCACCTGCTGACGATGCTGGCCGTCGGCCTGTGGTCGTGGCAGATCGGCGGCTCCGCGCGCTGGCAAGGCCCGCTGACCTTCATGCTGATGCTGGCCGTGGGCGGCGCGCTGGGCTGGGCCGGCTTGGCCGTGCCCGGGCTGGAAACCGGCATCGCCGCCTCGGTGGTGGCCACCGGCATGCTGGTCGCCTTCGCCGCGCAGCCGGGCCGTACCGCCGCGCTCGCTGTGATCGGCGTCTTCGCCGTGCTGCACGGCATGGCGCATGGCCTGGAAATGCCGGGCAGCGCCTCCGGCCTGGCGTATGCCGCCGGTTTCGTGCTGGCCTCCGGCCTGCTGCACGCCGCCGGTTTGCTCTTGGGCGCCGGCCAGGCGCGCGTGCGCGCCAGCCGCCTGCTGGTGCGCGGCGCCGGCGTGGCGATCTCGGCCAGCGGCGTGGCCCTCTTGGGCGGCTGGATCTGAACCCACCCCGTCCAACACCACAGAACGCCCCGACATGGGGCGTTTTTTATGCCCACTCGCCAGAAAAAGAACAACCTATTGGTCCAAAAGTCGCAATTTGGGACAATAGATTGATACAAGCATCGCCGGGCAGCGCACCGCGCCCCATAGCGCACGACGTGGAGCCATCACACCACAGGACATAGAAAAGACCAACCTATTAGTCCATAATCGGTGAATTGGACCAATAGGTTGAACTCCATGCCAAAACGCAACCTGCTCAAGCTGAGCCCGCTCCCGATAGAGGCCCGGTTCGCCCTGGAAGCCTTGGGCGAGCGCATCACCCAGGCCAGGAAGGAGCGCCGTCTGTCGCAACGCGAAGTCGCCGAGATGCTCGGCATCTCCAAGACCACCTACGTCTCCATCGAACACGGCCGCGACTCGGCGCAGATCGGACACTACGCCCGGGCGGTCTGGCTGCTCGACGTGCCGGGCACCTTCCTGCCGGTGCCGGAAGATGACGTTCTGGCGCTGGAGAAGGGAAAACCATGAGCGAGGCACCGGTCCATGTCTGGCTGCCCGGTCAGGCCGTCTCGTCGCTGGCGGGGGCGTTCACGCTCGATGCCAGGGTCTCCCGGTTCCACTACGACGACGGCTACCGCGAGCAAGGCGGCCCCGCGCTGGCGCCGGACATGCCCGTCAGCAAGGCCACCCACAAGATCGCCGGCCGGGACCCGATTTTCCCGATCATGCTCGACAGCGGGCCCGACGACTGGGGCCACATGCTGCTTGAGCGCCGCCTGGAACGAGAAGTATCGCGTCTCGACGCCCTGACCCTGGGGCCCGCCGATGGCGCCGGCAACATCGTGCTCGGCCATCTGACGCCGGACCGCTTCGAGACGATGTCGCTCGCGGCGTTCCAGGCCGTGCTGGCCGACCTGCCGGAGGCACAGGACCCGGCGAGCCAGCGGCACCGGGAGCGCGTCATGCAGTCGGTGTTCCAGGGCACCAGCCTGGGCGGCGCCAAGCCGAAACTGACCCTCGAGCGAGACGGCGTGCAATACATCGCCAAGTTTCCCGAGCGCGGCGACGATCCCTTCCTGCCGCAACTGGAACTGGCCATGCTGCGCCTGGCGCGGGACTGCGGCATCGACGCCTGCGAGGCGGAAGTGATTGAACCGGCGCCGCATCGCTACGCGCTGCTGGTCAAACGCTTCGACCGTCACGCGCAGGGCACGGGATTCACCCGCACCGGCTACGTCAGCGCCTGGTCCGTCGCCCGGCTGGATCAGCATCAGGAGAAGAGGGAAGACCAGGCCCTATTGGCCACCAAAGGCTTTACCCCGGCCATGTACGCGCGCAGCTACGTGGCGCTGGCCGGCCACATGATGCGTTGGTGCGGGGACGGCGAGCGCTACCGCGCCAACCTCCGTGAACTGTGGCGGCGGATCGTTTTCAACTCGCTGATCCGCAACACCGACGACCACCCGCGTAACCACGGCCTGCTGTGCGGCAGCATGGACCCGCACCAATGGGGACTGTCGCCGGCCTTCGACATGGTGGCACAACGCTCCGCCGGCATCGTGCCGGGCCACGCCATGGCCTACCTGTTCGACGAGCCCACGCGCGGCAGGAAGCACGCGCAGCGCCGGCTCGTGAGCGCCTCCAGCCGTGCCGACCTGCTTCTCGCCGCCACGCTGCACTACGGCTACGAACGGCACGAGGCGGAAAGCGTTCTTGATGAAATGCGGGGGCTGGTGCGGGGCAAGTGGCGGGAGTATCTGATTAGCGCGGGGATGCCGGCCGAGGAAACCGACCGTTATGCAAAAACATTGGGGCTGGATTTCGATTGAGCGTCACGCTTGCTTGAGTCCCGGGAGCCCCGCCGGGCTTTTCCTGGCATGGGGCCCATTGTCGTGGTCATGCAGGCGCCACAACCGGCAACGCCTTACTCATCAAGGTATTGCATGAGCACAATGCCGGCATGAATATCACGTGCTGATACGGACCCGGCCGGTTCGCTTACTCGCGGTCAGCTTCATAGGGAGGGATAAGGAAAGTGGCAAATACCGAGCATTTCCCCGCCGAAGGCGGTTGTGACTGTCGACACGTTCGCTATCGCATCGAAACCGCGCCACTGGTCGTGCACTGCTGCCACTGCCGCTGGTGCCAGAGAGAGAGCGGGGCCTCCTTCGCCCTCAATGCCATGATTGAAGCCGACCGAGTCACGCACTTGTCTGGCGAGCCTGAGGTTGTCGACACCCCATCGGCAAGCGGCCAGGGGCAAAAGATTGCTCGATGCCCCAGGTGCCACGTGGCGGTGTGGAGCAGCTATGCCGGTTCGGGGCCGATACTGCGCTTTGTGCGTGTCGGCACATTGGACAATCCGGATTTGCTCCCGCCGGACATCCATATCTACACCTCAACGAAGCAGCCCTGGGTCATCATTCCGGATACCGTGCCGTCCTTTACCGAGTACTACGATCGCGCGCAGTACTGGTCAGCGGCGAGCCTGGAGCGGCGCCTGGCGATACTCCCACAGATTCAGGCTTATCAAGCCGGGCGTCAGCGGGCCTAATTGGCGGGCTATCCCAACTTCGTGGCATTCCCTGTGCGCCGCGTCGCGCACCACGTCGCCGGTCTCGGTTAATAGCGCAAGCATGAAGCTGGAGCCACACGCTCTCGCAGGCTTTGGGCTTGGCTGAAGCGCCGCGGGCAGGTGAGGCGGGGGCTTCCTCTTGGGAAG
>NZ_JBYSWM010000026.1:8794-50481 GCF_058781125.1 Pseudogulbenkiania sp. FW507-F1
CCCCCCCCCCCCCCCCCCGCCGATTACGAGGCCAGCGAGCCGGCGGCGTTCACCTTGACCGCCTCATGCGCCTCGACCCGGCTCTTGACCCGCCCCAGCGAGCCGATCGCCACCGCCGCGATCAGCGCCGGCACCGCCAGCAGGCTCAGGATCACGCCCATGTCGAGCTGCATCGCCATCAACCAGCCGCCGGACAGCGACCCCACCACCGAACCGCAACGACCCACGGCGTTGGCGTAGCTCACCCCGGTGGCGCGGTTGCTGGTCGGGTAGAAGGCGGCGGCCAGGGCGTTGGCCCCCACTTGCGAACCGCTGACGCAGAACCCCACCCCGAACACCGCCAGCACCAGGAGCCAGAGCTGGCCGGCGCTGGCGCCGCACAGGGTCACGAAGACGGCGCCGATCACGTAGGTGACCGCCAGGGTACGGCAGGCGCCGAAACGGTCCATCAGTCGCCCCAGCAGAATGGCGCCGAGGGTGCCGCCGATCTGGAAGGTGGCGGTGACCCACGAGGCGCGGCTCAGGCTGGCGCCGGTGTTGTGCAGCAGGGTCGGCAGCCAGCTCGAGATCAGATAGATGATCAACAGGCTCATGAAGAAGCTCACCCACAGCAGCACGGTGCCGACGGCGAACGGAGCGCGGAACAGCTCGCGGACCGGCGCCTGGTCGCTGGCTTCGTGCGCGGTCAGCTCCGGGTGGGACGACTGGGCCGGCGCCAGACGCGCCACGACGGCGTCGATCGCGGCCTGCGGACGGCGCTTCAGCACCAGGAAACGCAGCGATTCCGGCAGGCTGCGGAGCAGCACCGGCACCAGCAGCAAGGGCAGCACGCCGCCCAAGAACAGCACGCCGCGCCAGCCGAAGCTGGCCAGGATCTGCGCCGAAGCCAGGCCGCCCAGCGCCGAGCCCACGGTGAAGCCGCAGAACATCAGCGTGACCAGGCTGGAGCGGCGCGCGCCCGGGCAATACTCGGAGGTCAGCGTGATGGCGTTGGGCATGGCGCCGCCCAGGCCCAGGCCGGTGAGAAAGCGCAGCACGATGAGCCAGGTGAGGTCCGGCGCCGCGGTCGAGGCCAGGCTGGCCAGACCGAAGAAGGCCACGGACAGCACCAGGATGGTCTTGCGCCCGACCCGGTCGGCGAGCGGGCCGAACAGCAGGGCGCCCGCCATCAGGCCGAACAGGCCGGCGCCGAACAGCGGGGCGAGCGCCGCCGCCGTCAAATGCCATTCCTCGCGGATGGCCGGGGCGATGAAGCCGATGGCGGCGGTGTCGAAGCCGTCGACCGCCACCACCAGAAAGCAGAGCCAGAGAATGCCGCGTTGCAGCCGTGAAAATGGCAGGGCATCGATGAAGTGCTGGACGTCCAGAGAGGCGCGCATGGGTTATCTCCTGAGTAGTGTGTGGGCGGCGCGTCGTGCACGCCGCTTCCGTTTTTGTTGTCGTGCGAATGCGGGATTGAGGGATCAGGCCACCTTGACCGTGATCGGGGCCAGGCCGTCGACGCGGGCCACCATGGTCTGGCCGCGCTCGATCGCGCCCACGCCTTCCGGCGTGCCGGTGAAGATCAGGTCGCCCGGCTGCAGTTCGAACAGGGTGGAGAGGTTGGCGATGGTCTCGCTCACCGACCAGATCAGGTGGGTCAGGTCGCTCTTCTGGCGGGTTTCGCCGTCCACGGTCAGCACGATCTCGCCGGCAGTGATCTCGCCGACGTTATCGCGCGCGCTGAGGACGCCGATCGGGGCGGAGTAGTCGAAGGCCTTGCCCACTTCCCACGGGCGGCCCATCTCGCGCATCTTCATCTGCAGGTCGCGGCGGGTCATGTCGAGGCCGACGGCGTAACCGAAGATATGGCTGGCGGCGTCTTCCACGGCGATGTCCTTGCCGCCCTTGCCGATTGCCACCACCAGCTCGATCTCGTAGTGGTAGTTGCTGGTCTGGGTCGGGTAGGGGATGGTCACGGTTTCACCAGCGGCCACCGGCACGACCGATTCCGGATCGTTCGGCTTGCAGAAGAAGAACGGCGGCTCGCGGTCCGGGTCGAAGCCCATTTCGCGGGCGTGGGCGGCGTAGTTGCGGCCGACGCAGTAGACGCGGCGCACCGGGAACAGCTCGGACGAACCGTCGACGGGCAGGCCGACGGTGGCAACGGGGGTGAACAGGTAACTCATGGTGGTCTCTTCCTGGTTTGATGTGGATCAGGGTCGGGTTCAAACGGTGGCCGGCTGCGGCGCGTCGGGCTGCCGTGCCGGCTCGGCGCGGCGGAACGCTTCGAGCTCGGCGCAGGCGCGGTCCACGGCGACGATGTTCGGGTAGGGCGACAGATCCACGCCGAAACGGCGCGCACTTTCCACCTGCGGCACCAGGTACACGTCGGCCAGCGTCGGCGTGTTGCCGAAGCAGAAATCGCCCCGGGTTTGGTCGGCCGCAAGTAGTGCTTCCAGCGCGCCGAAACCGGTCTCGATCCAGGTGGCGCACCACGCCAGCACGGCGGTTTCGTCACAGCCGAGCGTCTTGCGCAGGTACTCCAGCACGCGGCGGTTGTTGAGCGGATGGATGTCGCAGCCCACCAGCGCCGCCAGCGCACGGACGCGGGCACGGCCATCCGGGTCTGCCGGCAGCAACGGCGGGGTCGGGTAACGCTCTTCCAGCCACTCGATGATGGCGGGCGACTGGATCAGCGTGTGCTCGCCGTCGACCAGCGCCGGCACCAGCCCTTGCGGGTTGAGCGCCTTGAAGGTGGCGCCGAGGTGCTCCTCGCTGCGCAGGTCGACCGGCAGGTACTGGTAGTCCAGCCCCTTCAGGTTGAGCGCGATGCGCAGGCGGTGCGAGGTGCCGCTGCGGAAGAAGTTGTAGAGCTTCAGCACGTCGTTCCCCTCAGCCGCGCGCCAGGCAGTTGTCGGCGTTCCAGCCGTACAGCCATTCCATGGCGTCGTAGAAACGCTCGGCGCTGCGGCCTTTCCACAGCTCGTTGCGCACCAGCCGCTCCACGCCCTTGGCGTGGAAGATGCGGCCCATCTCGCGGGCGGAGAGCACGATGCGCGCGGTGCGGGCGACGCGAGAGCGTTGGTAGAGCTCGAAGGCCTTAATGAAGTCGTTGCCGTTGACGCGCAGCGCTTCGCCCAGCGTCACGGCGTCTTCCAGCGCCATGCAGGCGCCCTGGGCCAGGTATTGCAGCGTCGGGTGGGCGGCGTCGCCCAGCAGCGTGACGCGGCCGAACGACCAGGTGTCGATCGGTTCGCGGTCGGCGGTGGCCCAGCGTTTCCAGCTCTTGGGCAGCTCGATCAACTGGCGTGCCTTGGGGCAGATGCCCTGGAAGTAGCTCTGCACCTCTTCCGGGCTGCCTTCGGTGACGCCCCATTCTTCCTTGTCGCGGCTGTGGAAGGTCACCACCACGTTGTACTGCTCGCCGCCGCGCAGCGGGTAGTGCACCAGGTGGCAGTTGGGGCCGACCCAGATGCTGGCGGCGTTCCACTGCAGGTTTTCCGGGAAATCCTTCTTGTCGATCACGGCGCGGTACACCACGTGGCCGGAGACGCGCGGCGGATCGTTGACGAACTGCTTGCGCACCACCGACTTGACGCCGTCGGCGCCGATCAGGGCGATGCCGCGATAGGCGTTGCCGTGCTGGTCGTAGACGGTGACGCTGTCGGCATCCTGTTCCACGCGCTCGACGTGGGTGCCGGTCAGGAACTCGACGCGGCCGGTTTCCTTGGCGCCTTCCAGCAGCGACAGGTGGACGTCGACGCGATGGATCACGGCGTAGGGGTTGCCGAAGCGTTTACGGAACGCCTCGCCGGTGGGAATGCGGCCGACCAGGGTTTCGTCGAGCGCGTCGTGCATCACCATTTCGTCGGTGTAGACGGCGCGGCCGCGCGCCTTGTCGCCCACGCCCAGGGCGTCGAAGGCGTGGAAGGCGTTGGGGCCCAGCTGGATGCCGGCGCCGATCTCGCCGATCTGCGGCGCCTGCTCCAGCACTTTGACGGAAAAGCCTTGGCGTACCAGGGCCAGGGCGGCGGCGAGGCCGCCGATGCCGCCACCGGCGACGATCACGGGAAGGGTCTGAGTCATGTCTGTCTCCTCGATTTACAGGGGTTGGCTGTGCTGGCTGGCATCAGCCACGGTGGCGGACTTCGTAGAGGCCCAGCTTCTTGTGCAGGGGGGCTTCGTCGGCGATGAAGACGAAGGCCGGGGTGTCGGCGGAAGCGTTCTTCAGCGTCACCGGGGCGAAACCCGGAGCGCAGCAGGTGTCGGCTTCGGCCAACGTGAAGGTCTTGCCGTCGATCTCGGCGGCCACGCTTCCCTCGATGAGGTGGAACACCGCGGCGGGCGAGCGCGCCGGCAGCGCGAGCGTTTCGCCCGGGCGCAGCATCAGCGCCGCGTAGCCGAGAATGTTCTGGCAATCGCCGCCGGTTTCCGGGTTGACGTAGGCCACTTGCACCGCTTCGCCGGCCGGCTGGCGTGCCGCCAGGGCGAGCAGGGCGGCGCGCACCTCGGCCCAGGGGTAGCGCAGCATCGGGTAGCGCGGGGCGTTACGGCTGAAGATCGGGGAGGGCACCACGCCGCCGCGCAGGTAGGCGCGCTCGCTGCCTTCGCCGTTGATGGTCTGCGGCTGGCCTTCCTCGACGTAGGAGGCTTCCATGTAATAAACCAGCGGCAGGTCGAGCACGTCGAGCCACACCACCGGGGCGTCGCCGTCGTGGCCGTGTTCGTGCCACAGCCCGGTCGGGGTGAGGATCAGGTCGCCGCGCTGCATCGGGCATTTCTCACCGTCCACCGTGGTGTAGGCGCCTTCGCCCTCGACGATCATGCGCACCGCGTTCGGGGTGTGGCGGTGCGACGGCGCGATCTCGCCCGGTAGCAAGAGCTGCATGCCGAGGTAGATGGCGGAGCTGGCCTGCATTTTTTCCAGTCCGTGGCCGGGGTTGGCCAGCACCAGCACGCGGCGCTCGGCCTTTTCGATCGGAGTGAGCTCGCCGGCCTGCATCAGCAGCGGGCGCAGCGCCTCGTAATGCCAGTAGGTGGCCTGGGTGCGCGGGCGCGGTTGTCCCGGGGGCAGCACGGCGCGCAGGCTGGGCCACAGCGGCACCAGGTTCTGGGCGCCGAGGGCGGCGCGGTAAGCGGCGGGCAGATCGTCCAGTCGACCGAGTTCCAACATGAGCTGTCTCCATACGTGTGGGCCTGGCACCGAGCCGGATTCGAAACTCCTGATCCAACTCAAGGCGTTCAAGTCCTTGTTGTGATGGCTCTCAATGTAGTGAGCGGTCGACATTCGGTCTATGCAATGGTATGAATGGACGTCATTCGAAAAACGAATAGTGCTGGAGGGGAAATGCAGACAGCGGACGTGCGCCTGTTGCAGGTGTTCGACGAGATCTACAAGACGCGCAGCGTCACGCGCGCCGCGGACAACCTGGGGTTGGGGCAGCCGGCCGTCAGCATCGCGCTGGCCAAGCTGCGCGAGCATTTCGACGACCCGCTGTTCGTACGCATCGCCAACGGCATGGAGCCGACGCCGATGGCGCGCGAGCTGGAGCACGCGGTGCGTCAGGCGCTGGATGCACTGGACCTGGTGTTCGGCCACCGCATCGATTTCGACCCGGCCAGTTCCGAGCGCACCTTCTGCATCAGCATGACCGACATCAGCCAGCTGGTGCTGTTGCCCAAGCTGTGGGCGCAGCTGCGCAAGACCTCGCCGGGCGTGCACATCGACATCGTGCCGCTGTCGACCGAGACACCGCGCATGCTGGAAACGGGCGAGGCGGATCTGGCGCTGGGCTTCATGCCGCAGCTGGAAGCCGGCTTCTACCAGCAGTCGCTGTTCCGCCAGCGCTACGTGTGCGTGGCCAGCACCGACCACCCACGCATCCACGACGAACTGACCCTGGCGCAGTTCGAAACCGAGGAGCACGCCGTGGTCACCTCGTCAGGCACCGGGCACCTGATCCTGGATCGGGAAATCGCCCGCCAGGGCATCACCCGCCACATCGCGCTGCGCGTGCCCAATTACCTGGGCATCGCCTTCGTGGTCGAGCAGACCGACATGCTGGTGACGATTCCGGAACGACTGGCGCAAGTGCTGGAAGGGCGCGGCCGTTTCAAGGTGTTTCCGGTGCCGTTCGAGCTACCCGACTACGCCGTCAAGCAACACTGGCACGAGCGCTACCATCACGATCCGGGCAACCGCTGGCTCAGGCGGGTAATTTCCGACCTGCTGTCCGCGCCCGCCGCCGGAGCGGCTTAGGCCTCCCGCCACATCGCGTCGCCGGCAAACGACTCCGCCAGGAAATCGAGCATGGTGCGCAGCGTCGCCGGCATATGCCGGCGCGAGGCATAGACCGCGTAGATGCCCAGGTCGCGTGGCCGGTAGTCGTCGAGCACGGCCACCAGCTCGCCCGTGTCGAGCCAGGGCGCGGCCGCCTGCAGCGGCTGCATGGTGATGCCGACGCCCTGGCGCGCCGCTTCCAGCAGGGCGGCGGTTTCGTTGGCGCTGACGTTGCCGCCCACCGGCACCGAGACCGGCTGCCCGTCGCGGGAAAACGCCCACAGGCTCTTGCCGAAGTAGGAATAGGTCAGACAGTTGTGCAGCGCCAGCTGCTCGGCGCGCTGCGGTGTGCCGTGTTCGCGTAGGTAGGCGGGGGAGGCGCACACCACCGAGCGGCACAGCCCCAGCTTGCGCGCGATCAGGTTGGGGTCGAGGTCGTTGGTGATGCGGATGGCGAGGTCGATGCCTTCTTCCACCAGGTTCACCGAGCGGTTCAGCAACTGCATGTCGACGGCGGTGGCGGGGTAGCGCTTGACGTACTCCGCCACCGCCCGTGCCAGGTAAGACTGCCCCAGCCACACGCTGCAGGTCAGACGCAGGATGCCGCGCGGCGCGGCCTCGGGGGCGGTGACGGCGGCCTGCATCTCGTCTTCTATCTCCAGCATCTGGCGGCAACGCGGCAGCATCTCGCTGCCGGCCGAGGTCAGACTCAGCTTGCGCGTGGTCCGGTGCAGCAAGCGGGCGCCGGCCCACTCCTCCAATTCCGCCAAGTAGCGCGACACCATGGCGCGCGACATGTCCAGGCTGTCGGCGGCGTGAGACAGACTGCCGCGTTCCGCCACTTCGACGAATACGCGCATGGCTTTCAATCGATCCATGATTTGCTCGATTCATGCAACAAACTGATCGCCATTATGCGGTTTTTTGCATCGCTCCGAACCATTACCATGCAGCCCATATCGTTATTCGTCGCAAGGACACCATCATGAGCACAACCGTACTGCATTACCTCTACGACCCGCTGTGCGGCTGGTGCTACGGCGCCGCGCCGCTGGTCGAAGCCGCCCGTGCCATCCCGGGGCTGCGCGTGGCGCTGCACGGTGGCGGCATGATGAGTGGCGCCAACCGCCAACCGGTGAGCGTGGCGCTGCGCAACTACGTGATGCCGCACGACCACCGCATCGCCGCGCTGACCGGGCAGGTATTTGGTGCCGATTACTTCGACGGCCTGTTGCGTGACACGGGCGCGGTATTCGACTCCACGCCGCCGACCACCGCCATCCTCGCCGCCGAAGCGCTCGGCGAACGTGGCGCCGACCTGCTCAAGCGCATCCAGATCGCCCACTACGTCGAAGGCCGCCGTATCGCCGACACCGAAGTGCTGAGCCAGCTGGCGGCCGATATCGGCCTCGACCCGACAGCTTTCGCCGCCGAGTTTGCCCGTCAGGACGGCGCGGCCACCCAGGCCCACATCGCCGCCAGCCGTCACTTGCTGGGACAAGTCGGCGGACGGGGCTTCCCGACCTTCGCGCTACAGCAAGGGGACGTGCTGACGCTGCTCGATGCCGGCCGCTTCTTCGGCCAACCTGCCGCTTGGCTCCACTTCCTCGAACGGCAAGGACGACCAACGTTGGCCGAAGCCCCCGCGGCGGCAGCCCAGCCAGGCTGTGCCAACGGCAGCTGTACCATCTGACCGACCCGAGCACGCCGCAGCATGGGTAAAGCGCAGCGCAACCCATCGAGTCGGCGAGCCGCAACATTTTCGATATCCATCCCGCTTTTCGCCGTGTCCGGCGTGGCACGGCACCTCATCCAAGGAGAACACCATGAACGTCGTCATCATCGGCATCAGCGGCCGCGTCGGCTCGCGCCTCGCCACCGAACTACTGCAACGCGGCCACCAGGTCACCGGCATCGCCCGCGATATCGGCAAGGTGGCGCCACGCGCCGGCGTAACGCTGAAACAGGGCGACGCCACCGACTCGGCGGCACTGGCGCCGCTCTTGGCCGGCCACGACGCCGTGATCAGCGCCGCGATGTTCCTGTCGAGCAACGCCGACAGCCTGATTTCGGCAGTCAAGCAAGCCGGCGTGCCGCGCCTGCTGGTAGTCGGCGGCGCCGGCAGCCTGGAAGTCGCCCCGGGTGTGCAGCTGATCGACACCCCGGAATTCCCCGCGATCTACAAGGCCGAGGCGAGCGCCGGCCGCGACTTCCTGAATGCCCTGCGCGGCGAGGCGGCGCTGGACTGGACCTTCCTGTCGCCGTCCGCGCTGTTCGAACCCGGCGAACGCACCGGCCGGTTCCGCATCGGTGCCGATGAACTCCTGATCGACGCCCAGGGCAAGAGCTGGATTTCGATGGAAGACTACGCCATCGCGCTGGCCGACGAGTTGGAAGCGCCAATGCACGCGCGCCGCCGCTTCACCGTCGGGTACTGAGCCGTCAACGGCGGCGTTCCGCCATAAAGCGACAGCCTTGGGCAAAACCCAAGGCTGTTGTCTATCGGCGACGCTGCACCGACGTGTTCGCGTCACGGCCGGAATGCCACCCCGGGCGGTCTCGCTTTGCCGAAAGGCTAGCGCCGCGCCAGGATCTGCAGCCGGCCAAGCACCTGGCGCTTGCTGACCACGCCGAGAAAGCGCCGGTCGTTCAGGTTGTCCACCACCGGTATCCGCTCCAGCGGACTGGTGGCAAACAGGGTCCAGGCTTCCTTGAGGCTCGCCTGGGCCGGCAAGAGGTCGAAGGCCGTCTCGATGAGGCCTTCGATCGCGTCGTCCTGCCGTTCGGGATGGTCGCACAGCAAGGCGGCCAGCCGGTGGATCGAGACCACGCCGACAAAGCGGCCGGCGCTGTCGATGACGTAGAGGTAACGCGTTCGCGTCTGCTGGAAACAGGCGTTGGCCTGGGCCACCGTCGTCGACGGCGTCAGGTGGGTGGTGACGCTTTCCAGGAGCGACATCAGCTCGGTATCGTGGAGCTCATCGACCCGCGCCAGGTACGCATGGCGCCGGTTCAGCACGTCGTAGAGCGAGTTCGTCCTGATCTTGCGCGAAACGGCATACGCCAGAATGCTCCCGGCCATGAGCGGCAGCAGCAGGCCCGCGTTCATGGTCATCTCGAACACCATCAGCACCGCCATCAGCGGGGCGTGACTCACCGCCGCCATGAACGCCCCCATGCCGATCAGGGCGATCAGGGTGCCATCGCCCTGGGGTAGCACCGGGTACATCGCCACGGCAGCGGCGACAATCGCCCCCAGCGCCGCGCCGATGAACAACGACGGGGTAAAGATGCCGCCCACCGCGCCCGACCCCACGATCAATGCCGTGGCGGCTATCTTCGCCAGCAGCGCCCATGGCACCGGCTCGGACAATGGGTGCCCCTGCAGAATATCGATGATCGGCGCGTAGCCATTGCCGCACACCTCGGGAATGAACACCGCGATGGCCCCCATCAGGAGGCCGCCCAAGGCCATTTTCCACGGCATCGTGAGGGCAAGTTGCCGGAAAGCCTGCTTGCTGTTGTCGAGCACCAGCAAGAACAGCGGCGCCAGCAAGCCGGCCAGCAGACCGATCGGCAAGATCAGCAAGTAGACGCCCAGGCTCGGCACGGCAACGCCCGAGGCGAGGGCGAACGGCGCGTCGTGATGGCCGAAGGCGAGAATCGTCAGCGAGGCGGTGACCGCCGAGGCAAACAACGGCACCAGCAAATCCACGGTGAGGGCGCCCAACACGATTTCGGCAACGAACATCGCGCCCGCCAACGGCGTGTGGTAAACGGAAGCCAGGCCCGCCGCCGCGCCGCAGGCGGTCATCAAGCGCAACTGGCGTTCATTGGCCCAGCGCCGTCCGGTCAGCGACCCCGTCACCGCCGCGAGCTGCACCATGGCGCCTTCGCGGCCGATGGAACCGGCGGAAACGATCGAGGCCAGCGAAGACAGGCTGCGCAGCAGGGAGGGCCAGAGGGGAAGACGGCCGTTTCCATCCGATACCGCATCCATATACTCGCCATGCGACGCACCATGCTTGCGTTGCGCGTACAACAGGATCAAACCGGCCAGACCCCCGCCAAGAGCCGGAACGAACAAGCGCCAGCGCCAGTCGAGCTGCGCCATGATCACGGTGATATCCTGCGCCGAGCCGAACAGCACGCGGTCGCCGACATCGATGGCGTGCCGGAACAGACTGGTCACGCCCGCGGCGAGCATGCCAATCGGCACCGCCAGCAGCAGATTCACGGCGTTAATGTCGAGTCGTCCTAGTGTGCGGGAGCGGGCAGCATGCATATGACGGGCATCTTGAGGGAGAGGTTGACTTGCTGATTGCCCGGCATTATAGCGAAGTTGCCGAGCGGCTCGCGTTCGCGGGCGGCCGCAATCAAACGTCCTTGCCCTATTTGTTTCAGATGCAGAGCGGCGTGGGGCAAGCACCTCACGTCAAGCCGGAGAACGACGATGCGAAAACCACTTGCCATGATACTTGCCGCGTCACTGGCAACAACCGTGGCGCAGGCTCAAACCATGGACGCCCCGGATATGGCGCACATGGACCATGCTGCACACATGGCGGCCATCGCCCGGCAGCAGGCGGAAGTGGCGCAACGGGGCAAAGAAGTGATGCCGTTCGATCTGGGCGCAACCCAGCACATCTTCACCAAGACGCCAGAGGGCGGCATTCAGCGGGTCGTGGCACGACGCGCCGAAGATGCCGAGCAGGTGCGGCAGATCAGGCTGCACCTAGAAGACATCCGGAAACAGTTCTCGCAAGGCGATTTTTCCGGACCGCGCCATATCCACGGCGAACAGATGCCGGGGCTAGCGGCGCTTCAGGCGGCCAAACCCGGTCAAATCGCCGTCACGTACCGCGCCATTCCCGAGGGTGCGGAGCTGATCTACTCGACGGCCGACCCGCGGCTTGTCACCGCGCTGCATGACTGGTTCGACGCGCAAGTGTCCGACCACGGCAAGGATGCCGTAGCGGGCCACTGACACGGATGTCTCGCCGATAACATCGAGCCCTCCCGGTGAGGCCGCCACGCAGGGCGGTCGCCTTGTCGCTACCAGCACAGCATCCATGGTGCGCAGGAATGCCTTATGCGTGCTTGTGCGGCAGAAGGGGGCTGTCCTCATGGCCGCAGCGACTGCCGCCGAGGTGGCTCGCCGGCGTCGCCGGGCCTCGCCACGTCACGCCGCCAGGTTGATCCAGCTCGCGCAGGATGCCGCAATCGCGCGTGGCCCGGGCCGCCAGGCACTGGCCGCGCAGATCGATCAATTGCCTTTCCAGGGCCTGCAGCTCGGCCATCCTGGCCTGCACATGCTGCAGGTGGGTATCGATCAGTTCGTTGATCGACTCGCAGCTGGCATCCGGCTCGACGCGAGCCTGGAGCAGCGCCCGAATCTCGCCATGCGTCATGTCCAGCGCCCGGCAGCGGCGGATGAACGTCAGTCGCTCCACGTGGCTGTGGTCGTACCTGCGGTAGTTGTTGGCCTGATCGCGCACCGCCGCCGGCAGCAGACCCTCGCGTTCGTAGTAGCGCACGGTTTCCACCGGGCAGCCCGCCTGTTTTGCCAATTCACCGATTTTCATTTACCGCCCTTCGTTGCTTGACCCTGCAGTAACTACAGGGTGTTCAATGCACAGCATACGATGAAAAACGGAGCCTCACCATGGCCGGCTGCTGCGACCACGACCCCAATAACAAACCCGTCCCCTTGAAGCGGCATGCGGTCCCGGCTCGACGCCATGCGGGCCCGAAGTATCGTGTGGCTCCGATGACAGCGCAAAGCCATCGGCACGACCACGCTCACGACCATGCCGATGGCCAGTGCTGCGCTCCCGCCGCGATCGCCTTTGGCGCGCTCGCCGCGCCGGAAACGGTCGCAAACGGCATGCGAACCGCCATGCGCATCATGCAGATGGACTGCCCCACAGAAGAGGCGCTGATTCGCCGGAAACTGGACACGATGGCGTCCGTCAAGAGCCTGGAGTTCAACCTGATGCAGCGGGTGCTGACGGTGGTGCATGCCCCCGATGCGCTGGCCCCGATCCTGGAGGCGGTGCGCTCACTCGGCTTCGAGCCCGAAGTCCCGGATGCCCAAGGCCAGCTTGCAAAGCCGGTGGCGCAGAAGAAACCGTGGTGGCCTTTGGCTCTTGCCGGCACGGCGGCCATCGCCTCGGAGGCGGCGGGGTGGGGCGGTTTGCCGGGCAGCCTGTCCGCAGCATTGGCCATTCTCGCGGTCGCTTCATGTGGGCTGACCACCTACAAGAAGGGATGGGTGGCGATTCGCCACCGCAACCTGAACATCAACGCCCTCATGAGCATCGCCGTGACCGGCGCACTGTTGTTGGAACAGTGGCCCGAGGCGGCCATGGTGATGGTGCTGTTCACGCTCGCCGAACTGATCGAGGCCAAGTCGCTCGACCGGGCCCGCCATGCGATCAAGGGGCTGATGGAGCTGGCCCCGGAGGTGGCGACCCGTTTGCAAGCCGACGGGACGTGGCAGGAGGTCGAGGTCAGGACGGTGACGGTGGGCAGCCTGGTCCGGGTCCGACCCGGCGAGCGTATCGGGCTCGATGGCGAGATCGTGCGCGGCCGCTCCAGCATCAACCAGGCACCGATCACGGGTGAGAGCCTGCCGGTTGACAAGGGCGAGGGCGACGCCGTGTTTGCCGGCACCATCAACCAGTCGGGCTCCTTCGAGTACCGCGTCACGTCTGTAGCGGCCGATACCACGTTGGCGCGCATCATCCATGCCGTCGAACAAGCACAAGGTTCAAAAGCACCAACGCAGCGCTTTGTCGACCAGTTCGCCCGCGTCTATACCCCGGCCGTGTTCGCCATTGCCCTGGCCGTGGCCGTACTGCCGCCCTGGCTGCTGGGCGGCAACTGGCACGACTGGATCTACAAGGCGCTGGTCTTGCTGGTGATCGCCTGTCCGTGTGCGCTGGTGATTTCCACTCCGGTCACCATCGTCAGCGGCCTGGCCGCCGCGGCGCGTCATGGCATTCTGATCAAGGGCGGCATCTATCTGGAGCAAGGCCGCCTGCTGAAATGGCTGGCGCTCGACAAGACTGGCACCATTACCCATGGCCAACCACAACAAACCGACTTCGAGCTACACGCTGACGTCGCAGCGGAACACTGCCGCCGCCTGGCGGCCAGCCTGGCCGGCCGTTCTGACCACCCCGTATCGCAAGCCATCGCCAGCCGGGCCGAACAAGGCGGTATCAAACGGGACAATGTCGCCGCTTTCGAGGCGCTACCGGGGCGTGGCGTACGCGGCATGATCGCCGGCAAGCGCTACTTTCTCGGCAATCATCGCCTGGTGCATGAACTCGGTCGGTGCGCTCCTTCGCTGGAAGCGCGTCTCGATGAGCTGGAACGCGAGGGCAAAAGCGTCGTCATGCTCATCGACGAACACCAGGTCCTGGCCTTGTTCGCCGTGGCCGACACGGTCAAGAGCTCCAGTCGCGACGCCATCGCCGAACTGCACGAATTAGGAGTCAAGACAGTCATGCTGACCGGCGACAACCCTCATACGGCAGAAGCGATAGCGAAGCAAGTGGGCATCGACCAGGTTCGCGGTAACCAGATGCCCGAAGACAAGTTGAAAGCCGTCGAATCCTTCGAAAAAGCAGGTCCGGTGGGGATGGTAGGGGATGGCATCAACGACGCCCCGGCACTGGCTCGTGCCCGCATTGGCTTTGCCATGGGCGCGATGGGCACCGACACGGCGATCGAAACCGCTGACGTCGCCTTGATGGATGACGACTTGCGCAAGATTCCGACCTTTATCCGCCTGTCGCGTGCCACTCGCGCCGTGCTGCTCCAGAACATTACCCTGGCGCTGGGGATCAAGGGGCTATTCCTGGCACTGACCTTGGGCGGACTGGGAACGATGTGGATGGCGGTGTTCGCCGACGTGGGCGCGAGCCTGCTGGTCGTCGGGAATGGCTTGAGGCTGCTGCGAAAGTAGGCATCGTTTACAGCCCTCATTCCGGGCAGCCAAACGGCATCGGCCGCTTCAATCCGGCACCGGCAGGCGGCTGGACGATTTGATTTCCCGCAGCGCGAGGCTCGACTGGATCGAGTGAACACCCGGCATCTTGCGCAGCACGTTCTCGACGAAATCGCTGTAACCATCCAGGTTTTCCGCCACCACCTGCAGCAAGTAGTCGGCCGCCCCCGTGATCTTGTGACAGGCCAATACCTCCGGACGATCCCGTATCGCCTCCTCGAAGCGATTGGGCGCCTCGTCGGCATGCACGGCGAAGCTCACACTGACGAAGGCCAGCACGTCGTAGCCCAGTTTGCGGCGGTCGAGGTTGGCCTGGTAGTCCTTGATGTAGCCCTCGTCCTCCAGCCGCTTGAGCCGGCGCCAGCACGGCGTCACGCTCAGCGAGAGCTGTTCGGCCAACTTGGGGTTGGACAGGGCGCCATCCTGCTGCAACAGGCGCAAGATGGTCCGATCCGTCGCATCCAGCTCATGCCTTGGTTTGTTTCCGCTCATTTTCGCTGCTTTGTGAGTTTATCTTTCTCAAAGAATAGCTATTTTTGAGTTCAAAAAGCAAAACACATCCCGCCGGCAGACTACATACTTGTTCCCGTCATCTTCTTCACCGGATTGTCCACACCATGCTGACCGTCTACAGCCCAGCCCACCGGCTGCACCATGCTACCGAACTGAAAGACGGCCTGATCAAGCCGTGCTTCGAAATGCCCAGCCGGGCCGATACCATCCTCGCCCGAGTGCAGGCCGTCGGCCTGGGCGAGGTGATCGCCCCGCGCGACTACGACACCTCCCGCTATGCCCGCGTGCACAGCGAGCGCTATGTGCGCTTTCTCGAAAACGCCTGGGCCGAGTGGAGCGCACTGGGCCGCACGCACGATGCCTTGCCGCTGATCTGGCCGGTGCGCGATCTGCGCAGCGACATCGAGCCCGAGCACATCGACGGCAAGCTGGGCCTCTACGCCATGGACGCCGGCGTGGCGATCACCGCCGGCACCTGGGAAGCGGTGCGCACCAGCGCCAACCTGGCCCTGACCGGCATGGTCAAGCTGGAAGAGGGCGAGTACAGCGCCTTCGCGCTGTGCCGTCCGCCCGGTCACCACGCCGCCGCCGAATACATGGGCGGCTACTGCTACCTGAACAACGCTGCCATTGCCGCCCAGGCCTGCCTCGATGGCGGTGCCAAGCGCGTGGCGGTGCTCGACGTCGATTACCACCACGGTAATGGCACCCAGAGCATCTTCTACCAGCGCGCCGACGCGATGTTCGTGTCCCTGCACGGCGACCCGAAACAGTCCTACCCCTATTTCCTGGGGCACCGGGACGAGCAGGGCGCCGGCGCCGGGCTGGGTTTCAATCACAACTACCCGCTGCCGCACGGCACCGATTGGGGTGGTTACGGCGAGGCGCTCGCCCACGCCTGCCGCACCATCGCCTCCTATGCACCGGACGCGGTGGTGGTGTCGCTGGGGGTGGATACCTTCAAGGACGACCCGATCAGCCATTTCCGGCTCGATAACGAGGACTTCCTGCGCATCGGCGAGGTCATCGCCGGCATCGGCCGACCCACCCTGTTCGTGATGGAAGGGGGCTACATGGTCGACGACATCGGCGTCAACGCGGTGAACGTGCTGCGGGGTTTCGAGGCGGCGCGCTGAGTCTGTCGAGTTGCCTGCCCCAGGCGGTGAGGCTGATGCATAAATGTCATCGGCCAGTGAAATAAACGCGCTTTGCCCAGCGTGGCGGTGCCCGTAATATCGCCCATGCAATCACGGGCTACGCGGCAACCGTGCCCCATCCGCGCCATCAACGAGCAAGAGAACCCCGATGAACATCACCATTCGCCCCGCCCACAAAGAAGATGCCGCGCTGATTCTGCGCTTCATCACCGAGCTGGCCATTTACGAGAAAGCTGGCGACCAGGTGGCCGCCACCGTGGCGTCCATCGAAGCCAGCCTGTTCGGCGAGGATTCGCCGGCGCGCGCGCTGATCTGCGAAGTGAATGGCGAGGCGGCGGGCTATGCCGTCTACTTCTTCAATTACTCCACCTGGCAGGCGAAAAAGGGGTTGTATCTCGAGGATTTGTATATTTCGCCAGCCATGCGCGGTGATGGCGCCGGCAAACGCATGCTGCAGCAGCTGGCGGCCATCGCGGTGGAAAACGGCTGCGGCCGTTTCGAGTGGAGCGTGCTGGACTGGAACCAGCCCGCCATCGATTTCTACCGGTCGATCGGCGCCGAACCGCAAGACGAGTGGGTGCGCTACCGCATGTCGGGGTCCCCGCTGCGGGACTTTGCCGCCAGCGCCTGAGACGGTCGCAGGTCCACCGGAAATGCCGCGCGCCAACGATGAGAACCTGGCTCGCTTATCACGAAGACGGAGCCTTTGGAGCCGGTGAGGGCGAGGGGGTGTCAACCAAAGCAAAGAGGGTGCCCAAGGCACCCTCTTTGTTTGATTTAAAACGGAGCACGGTCAAGCGGCAAGCCGTTTCTCAGCCTTGCAACAGCGCCTCGTGCTGCAGTCCGAACATCAGGCCGCCCCAGTGCCTGCCCTGGTGGTAGATCGGCACCGAGACCAGCGCGAAGATGTCGCCGACGTCGCGCACGTAGGCCTGGAACAGGAACTCGCTCTTGTCGGTGCTGGTTCGATGCAGCATCGGGTTGCCCTTGTGGAAGCGCTTGTCGCGGCTTACCAGCGTGTTGCGTGCCACATCGTCGGTCTGCGGTTGGCAGTATTTGCTGACGTGGGTGGGAGGATAGGCCTCGTCGCCGACGCAGATCACCGCCAGGTCGCAGCCCGGCATGTCGGCGGCCAGCCGGTCGAAGTAGGGGCGGAAGAGCTGCTCGTAGGCCTTGTCGTAACTGGTGTGGTACTGCTGCGGGTTGGTGCCGGGAATCGGCTTGAAGGCCTTGTCGAACAGATCGAGCCCCTGGCCGGCGAGCTGCTCGAGCATCGCTTCGCACTCTACCTTGCTCTGGCGCAACCGGGCGGTGATGCGGTCGAACGCGGCGTCGGCCACCTGGAACAGGCCGAGTTTGGCCATGACCTGCTCGGCCGAGCCGATCAGCTCCCGAGAGGGGCCGATGCTGCCCTCCATCAACGTGGACATCTGTTCCGACAACTGATGCATGCGCCCGACGCTGCCGTGGATGTCGCGGTTGTTCTCGCTCAGTGTGCTCATGGCGCCCTGGATGGCACCGATCTCGCGATTGACCTGCTGGCTGCCCTGGACGAACTGGTTGAGCTGGCTCGTGGCGTCATCCAGCACGTCGCTCGCCTTGAGGATGCTCTCGGCGATCGACTGTGCCGCCCCTGCCGTCTGCCGCGATTGTTCGTGGATTTCCTGTACCTTGCCGCCGACGCTCGAAGCGAGGGTGTTGGTGCGTTCGGCGAGCTGGCGCACTTCGTCCGCCACCACCGCGAAACCGCGCCCAGCCTCGCCGGCGCGGGCCGCTTCGATGGCAGCGTTGAGCGCCAGCAGGTTGGTCTGATCGGAAATGCCGCGGATCTGCGCCACGCTGGAGATGATCGCCTCGGTGTCCTCCAGCAGCTTGTCGATGCTCCGGGTGAAGCCGGTCATGATCTGGGCAGCCTCCCGCGCATTCTGGTTGGCCACCGCCATCTCCTGGCTGGTGCTTTCGGCCCCCTGGGTCAGTTCGCTGGCCACGCCGGAGATCACGCTGACGCTGGCACTGACGTTTTCCATTTCGGCGCTACTGCGTTCGGTGCGAGCGAAGATGCCTTCGGCCAAGGTTTCCTGTTCGCGCGCCTTGTTGTCGGCATCCTTGATCTGCTTGCCGATCTGCGCCGCCTTGATCGACAGCACGATGTTGTTGTGGCGTACGCCCACCATGGTCTCGCACACCGTGCCCCGGTACTTGTTGGCCGATTCCACCGAAGTGCGCAGCGCACCGCCCACCGCCGGGTATTGGTAGGTCAGGTTGCGCGCATGCTTTTGCTGCACATGGTGGATCGCCCCTTCGAAGCGGCTGAGCGGCCTGAAAACCTGGTTCACCAACCAGACGGTGCTGGCCGCCAGCAGCACGATGGCCGCGCTGGCGAACCCAGCGGCCGCCATTCCTGCGCCCAGATTGAGCAGCAGCAGGCTGCCCAGCACCGTCACGGCAAGTTGACTCAGCACGACCCCAATGAAAATGCGCTTCATGTATTTTTTCCTTTTTTGTCGTTCTTTTTTTCTGCAACGCCGATGGCGCCCTGCCGCCATGCCTTGTGCGGGTGCATGGTGCGGCGGCACGCGCCTTATCGACGTTGCTGGTCCCAATGAGGAGGCGGCGCGGTCAGACGAGTTCGGTGACGTCCTCCGTGGCAGCGGCCCTGTCCCGATGCCGGCCCGGCGGCTCGGCGAGATCCAGCGCGGCGGCGTGGTCGCGGCAGAAGGCTTGCCCGGCACGGTAGCCGACGTCGAACAGCAATTCGAGGTTGGAGCTGGTCCAGTCCATCACCTGCGGCCAGTGCTCGTCCGGAATGCCGCCCATCAGGTCCACTTTGAGCAGCTGACGTTTGGGCTGACCGGTAGCGGGGTCGATGTTGTGCTTGTATTCGAACAGGCGAATGTCGTCCTTGGCGATTTCCACCAGCGGCGTGATGATCGAGTGCACCCAGGCGTCGTAGAGCCCGCGCGGCTTGCGGATCAGCTTGTCGGCACCGAGGATGTCGAACACCACCAGCGTGTCGATATCGCAGTGCTTGCCGGGTGAGGCCGGGTCGTCGTTCACCAGCGCCTTGAAGTTGAGCGTATCGATGGCGGCGCCTTCAATGTAATCCTCGCCGTCCAGGGTGTAGGGCGGGTAGATCAGCGGGAAGGAGAAGGCCGCCTTGAGGTGTTCCGGTGTGATCTCGTCCTTGCCCCAGATGACCATCTTCTCGCGGTTCATGTTATAGGCATTGATGTAGAAATCGGGCGCTACGGCGGCGATGGCGTCGAAGTCGACGACCTGCTCGGCAAATGGCAGGTGAGCGCACAGGCCCAGGCTCGATGGCGACAGGTTGCTGGGCGACATCGTGGCGAGACCGAGCTTGACCCAGTCTGAAAACAGCCCGCTGCCAAACGGCGAGCTGGGATCGAAGAACGGGGCGGTGAAAGGGTTGCGGGCGAGCCAGTCGCGATACGCGGCGGCTTCGGCTCCCGGTTTCATGAAGACCTTGTAATTGACCGGCAGCATGCCGTAGATCGGGTCCGAGACGCCAATTTGCGCCCACTGCCGCAATGCCTCCATGGGATCGCCGGCCTTGGGGGCGGCATAGAGCAAGCCCATCAGCGCGCCGGCCCCTGAGGTGGAAATCACGTCGAACTCCACCCCATGCTCCAGGAAGGCAACCAAAGCTCCCGCCATCAGCGTGGAATTGGGGGCGCCACCGCCTATCAGCAGGGCTTTCTTGTGCTTCTTTGTCACTGCCTTTTCTGCCATTGTCATTCTCCAGACGAACATCGCCATATCATAATGAAAACCAAATGTAATTGCCGATCGAATTTTTACCGGTTGTCGGGTTACGAATGCAAGGCAATATCTCGTGGAGTTTGCACGATCATTATGAAAATTGATTGATCTCGACGCGTGCCGGAAACCTTCCGACAACGACACCTGACGGACGGGCACAACACCTTGCGAGGCGCCGCCTCCCACAGAATCTTCCTCGGCCGATGCCGTGGTACACAGGCGCGCCGCGATTGGGTATGCTGTTACTGTTCGGTGACAAAATTGCCGGGCTGGCGGGCCGCACCTACCGCAATACAACAAGGGTGCCCAATAACCACACGTTATGGAGCAGATACCGTGAGCATTTTTGAATTGCCCGATTTCGACGGGCATGAGCAGGTCGTTTTCGCCTCCGATTCCCAATCCGGTCTCAAAGCCATCATCGCCATCCACAACACGCACCGTGGCCCGGCCATGGGTGGCTGTCGCATGTGGGCCTACCCCGACAGCACCGCCGCCGCGACCGATGCGTTGCGCCTGGCGCGTGGCATGACCTACAAGAACGCCATGGCTGGCCTACCCATCGGCGGTGGCAAGGCGGTGATCATCGGCGACGCCCGCACCAGCAAATCGCCCGAACTGTTCCGTGCCCTGGGCCGCGCCATCGACCAGTTGGGCGGTCGCTACATCACGGCAGAGGACGTGGGCACCAGCCCGGCCGACATGACCTTCGTGCGCGAGCAGACCCGCTACGTGGCCGGCCTGTCGGGCGATCTGGGCGGTACTGGCGATCCGTCGCCGGCAACGGCGCTGGGCGTGTTCGTGGGTATTGAAGCGGCGGTACGCCATCGCCTCGGTGTCGATTCGGTCGATGGCCTGACGGTGGCCGTGCAAGGGCTTGGGCATGTCGGGTATGATCTCGCCCGTCGCCTGCACGAGGCGGGAGCCCGGCTGATCGTAGCCGACATCGACCGTGCCAACGGCGAGCGTGCCGCGGCAGAATTCGGCGCCCGCATCGTGGCTCCCGACGAGATCGTCGATGCCCAGGCTGACGTGTTCGCCCCCTGCGCCCTGGGCGCGGTGTTGAACCGACAGACCCTGCCACGGCTCAAATGCTCCGTCGTCGCCGGTGCGGCCAACAATCAGCTCGCCACCGATGACATCGGCGAAATGCTGCGCGATGCCGGCGTGCTGTACGCCCCGGATTACGTCATCAACGCCGGCGGCATCATCAAGGTCTGCGCCGAGTACCTGCAAGAACCGGTGGACAGCGTGGAAGACCGTGTGCGCGCCATCTCCGGGACGCTGGACGAAGTATTCCAGATGGCCGAGCGCGACGGTGTCGCCACCAGCCGCGCCGCGGACACGCTGGCGCGTGCACGCTTCGCCTGAAGGCACTGCGTCTTGCGCGGAGCGGCTACGCTGCTCCGTGTCGGTAAATACGCCGCCTTCCCTCGAGGAAGGCGGCGTTTTCGATCGCTCCGGCGACAACCAAACAACAACGAAATGATACCCGTCGGGCGACGACGGCCATGATGACGCAACAAAGGGTAGGGCAACGATGATAGGCATGTTCGATTCCGGCCTGGGCGGACTCTCGGTGTGGCGCGAGCTGACCCGGCTGCTGCCGCAGGAGCCGGTGATCTACCTCGCCGACCGCGCCTACTGCCCTTATGGCGGCCGCAGCCACGAGGATATTCTGGCCCGGTCGGAAAAAATCACCCGCTACCTGGTCGAACAGGGCGCCAGGCTGATCGTCATTGCCTGCAATACAGCCACCAGCGCCGCCGCGCGTGAACTGCGCCGGCGCCACCCTGAGCTGCCCATCGTCGGCATGGAGCCTGCGGTCAAGCCGGCGGCACTGCACTCGCGCAGCGGGCAGATCGCCGTGCTGGCGACCCGCGCCACCTTGAAGGGTGACAAGTTCCTCGAGCTGAAGGCGCAGTACGACGACAGTGTCGACATACTGCCGCTACCGGGCGATGGCTTCGTCGAACTGGTGGAGAATGGCGACCTCGCCAGCGAACAGGCGCAACGCGTGGTGGAGCGTCAGCTGCAGCCCCTGTGGGCGCACACCGTCGACCAGGTGGTGCTGGGCTGCACTCATTACCCGTTTCTCTCCCCCCTGATCGAGCGTGCGCTACCCGCTGGCGTCAAGCTGATCGATCCGGCACGGGCGGTAAGCCTGCAAGCCGAGCGTCTGTTGCAACGGCACGGCCTCGCCAGCCCGCCGGGCACCGTGCCAGCCTATCGTTTTGTCACCACCGGTGAAGCACCCGGCATGCACCATTTTCTGCGTCAGGTCCTGGGGCATCACGCCGAGGTGGATACGGTGGACCTCGATCGCATCCCCGCCCGTTGAGGCGGCTTATAAAAACGGCCAGCGCGTCCCCAGCAGTTTCAGCAGGTCGTTTTTTCTCAAGTGCCCCAGCAGCTCGCCCTTAGCTCCGATCACCGGCAGCCGCTCGCCGTGGTGGGCGGCCATCAATTCCAGGCTTTCGGCCAGGCTCATGTCGGCGCTGACGCGGGGAAAATCCAGACGTATCAACGCGTCGGGAATTCGGCGGTCCGGATCGCTTTCCTGTCGTTGAAGAGCATGAAACTCGTGCACCGGCACCGCACCCATGAAGCCCCGCCAGGGATCGGTGATGTAGACATGCTGCCAGCGCCAGTGGGCAAAGGCATCCGCCAGTTGCCGCAGGCTGGCGGGGTAGGGAAGATGCGGCGTGTTCTTCTGCATGATGTCGAGCACGGCATGTCGGTCCTTTTCGCTCCTGGGCAGGGCATGGGCGTAAATCGAGCGGCAACCGAGCAGGCGGACGGTCAGATGCGCGGTGGCTACCGCCAACATCAGCGGCACGGCAGCGCCGGGCGTGCGGGTCATTTCAAGAAGCATGATAATAGCCATGAGCGGGGCCTGGGTGGCGGCGGCCAGGAAGGCCCCCATGCCGGCCACCACCCACAAGGGACCGGCCGGCTGGCCGGTCAGCCCGGTTATCGCATGGCCGCACACAGCGCCCAGAACGGCGCCGACGAACAGGGTCGGCGTGAAGATGCCCCCCACCGCCCCCGAGCCGGTGGCGGCCGCGGTGGCCAGCAGCTTGCAGGTCAGCACGCCCAGCAGCAAACCGAGCGGCCAGGAGGTGTGCAGCAGCTGGCCGACGGTACTGTAGCCGTTGCCCCATACGTGGGGCGTGAGCAGCGACAAGCCGCCGACGCATGCCCCACCCAGTCCCAGCTTGAACCATAGCGGCAGTGGCAGTTGGCCGAAGATGGCCTTGCTCCGATGCAACAAGCGCTGAAAACCTGGCGTGAGCAGACCGGCAACGATGCCCAGCAGCGCGAACCCTAACCCGCTGCTGTCTCTCTGTGTGGTCAGCGGAGGCAGTTGATAGATAGCGGCGTCGGCAAACAGGCAGGCGCTGGTCAGCTGCGCGCCGGCGGCCGCCAGCAGCAGGGGGCCCAGTGTTTCGATGGTGACCGAGCGCAGGATGATTTCACCGACGAACAACGCGCCGGCAACAGGTGTGTTGTAGGCCGCACTGACGCCGGCGGCGGCACCGCAGGCCAGCAGCAGGCGGCGGTGGGCGGTGCCGAACCGGCCCAGCGCAGCCGGCAGGTTGCCGGCCAGGGCAGCCAGCTGGATCATCGAACCTTCCCGTCCGATCGAGCTGCCCGAGACAATGGACATGGCCGACGAGGCGGCACGCAGCAGGGTGGCACGCAGTGAGAGCCGGCCATCGCCCAAAGCAATGCTTTCCATGTAGTCGGAAGCATGCTGCCGAATCTGCGGGAGCTGTTGCAGGATCCACCCCGCCGCGATGCCTCCGATGACGGGCGTCAGCACGCGCAGCCCGGGGGAGAGCGCGCCGGCCACCTGCACCGGACCACCATCGCCGCCGAACAGCCAGCGGCTCGCGCCATCGAGCAGCAGTCGGAAACCGTGAGTCGCCAGGGCGCCCAGGCAACCGGTGAGGGCTGCCACCGCCAGTAGCAGCGGCAGCCCGAACGGGGAGGAACGATGCGGAGTCATGCCCGGCTTACTTGAGCTGCAGCGCCTTCTTAACGGCCGCCAGGCCGTCTCCACCCTGGGTGGTCTGCACGCCGGCCAGCCAACTCGCCAGAAGCTCCGGCGATTGCTTCAACGCCGCCCTGGCCGCGACCTTGGCATCCTGCTTCTTGTCGAGGATGTCGCTGATGATGCGGTTTTCCAGATCGACGTTGAACTTCATCTGGGCGAACAGCTTGCCGGCATTGGGGCACTGGCTGGCAAAGCCCTTGCGCGTGACGGTATGCACGCTGGCGCTGCCGTAGTTGGGGCCGAAGTAAGCGTCGCCACCGGCCAGGTAGTTCAGCTTGAACTTGGTGTTCATGGCGTGCGGTTCCCAGGCGAGGAACACCACGAAATCCTTGGCGGCGACCTTGCGGGTGACCTGGCTCAGCATGCCGGCCTCGCTGGATTCCACCAGCTGCCAGTCACCCAGGTTGAAGTCCTTGGCCTTGATCATGTTCTGGATGTTGCGGTTGGCCGGGGCTCCCGCTTCGATGCCATAGATCTTGTGCCCGAACCGATCGGCGTGTTTCTGCAGATCGGCAAAGCTCTTCACCCCCGCGACGGCGACGTAGGAGGGCACGGCCAGGGTGAATTTCGCCTGATCGAGGTTGCTTTGCAGCGATACGATCGAGCCATCCTGGAGAGGTCCTTCCACCATCGGTTTCTGGGCCGGCATCCAGTTGCCGAGAAACACGTCGGCCTGGCCCATCTGAAGACCGCGATAGATGATCGGAACCGACAGCGTGTCGGCTTTCTGGTGATAACCCAGCGCCTCCAGCACGATGCCGGCAATGGCGTTGGTGGCCGAGATATCCGCCCAGCCCGGTTCGGGCATGCGGATGGTGGTGCAGGACTCGGGATCGGCAGCCCAGGCGGCGTGGCCGGCGCTCAGTGCCAACAGCGCGCATGACAGGGTAAACGTGTGTGTGTAACGCATGGTACCTGCTCCTTCGTTTGGGCGATGGGATTCAACCACCGTGTCCGTGAACTTTGGGGAAGCGCGCCATTGCTTCGAGCGTGTCGAGCTCGATGTGGTTGCGCATGTATTTCTGGCTGGCATCCTGGAAGGGTTGGAAGTCCCACGCCTTGCGTTGCCCCATCGTTTGCGCCTCGTAGTGGAAGCGCCGGCGTTGCTGGCTGGCCAAAACCTCCTGATGCAGCGCGGGCAGGTCCCAGCGTTCGGCCACCTCCCGGCGCAGGGCGTGCATGCGGTCGGCCTGGCTCGGGTCGTCCGCCAGATTGTTTCGCTCCAGCGGATCCACGCGCAGATCGTACAACTGGTCCAGATCGACGGGGCTGTGAATGTACTTGAAGCCGCCGCGCCGGATCATCACGAGCGGGGCGATGGCACCTTCGCCGAGGTATTCGCCGATGACTTCATCGTGCCCGCCTTGCCCGGCGAGATGAGGCCACAGGCTGCGCCCGTCGAGGGGTTCTGGGGGGGCGGGGCTATCGCCGTCATGCGCGAGGTCCACCAGCGTGGGCAGTATGTCGGCCAGCGAGACCGAGGCGCCGACACGGCCGGCAGGGAAGCGTGCCGGTGCACTGACGATCAGCGGCACGCGGGCAGCGCCCTCGAAGAAATTCATCTTGTACCAGAGTCCGCGCTCTCCCAGCATGTCACCATGATCCGCCAGCAGGATGACGATGGTGTCGTCGGCCTGACCGGTCTGCAGCAGGGCGTCCAGCACCGCGCCGATCTGGTCGTCAACGAAGGAGACCGCGCCGTAATAGGCATGTCGGGCATTGCGAATCTGCTCGTCGCTGAGCGGGGTGCTGTCCATATCGCTGACATGGCGCAGCCGCAGGCTGTGCGGGTCGGCCTCCACGTCAGCCGCCGTGACCTTGGGCATATCGATCTCGTCGTGGCGGTAGCGGTCCCAGTAGCGCTGCGGGATGGCGTACGGATCGTGCGGGTGGGTCAGCGAGACCACCATGCAGAACGGCCGCGGGTCGTTGCCGCGGGCGAGGTCGAACAGCTTCTGCCGCGCGGCGAACACCACCTCCTCATCGAAATCGAGCTGGTTGGTCCGCACGCAGACGCCGGCATCGATCACCGAGCCCATATTGTGATACCAGCTGGGACGCACTTCGGGCTGCGTCCAGTCCGGCGTCCAACCGAAGTCGGCAGGGTAGATGTCGGTGGTCAGGCGTTCTTCAAAACCGTGCAGCTGGTCGGCGCCACAGAAATGCATTTTCCCGGAGAGGATGGTGTGGTAGCCGGCATGGCGCAGGTAGTGGCCGAAGGTCAGGACTTCCGACGGCAATTCCGATGCATTGTCGTAGCCGTGGATGCGCGAGGGAAGCTTGCCGGACATGAATACGTAGCGGGCAGGTGCGCACAGCGGGCTGTTGGTGTAGGCCGAATCGAACACCACCCCGGAGTGGGCCAGTTTGTCGATGTTGGGGGTTTGGCAGACGGTATTGCCGTAGGCGGCCAAAGCGCCCGGCGTCAATTGGTCGGCCATCAGAATCAGGATGTTGGGTTTCTTGCTCACGACGCACTCCCTTGTCATTGGCTTGGCTTATGCTTGGAAACAATGTAGCGTCTGATAACAACCGTGTGAACGCTATAAAATGATATGAAGGCATAAGAAAACGATATGGCAAAACCACCCCGGCTTCCGGCCTTGCACACCTTGCTCTATTTCGAAGCGGCCGCGCGCCACCTCAACTTCACGGCGGCGGCGGCCGAGCTTGGCAGTACGCAGCCGGCAGTCAGCTTGCGTGTGGGTCAATTGGAGAGCGAACTCGGCGTCCCCTTGTTCACGCGGCGCCATCGCGGAGTGAGCCTGACGGCGGACGGAGCGCGTCTCTTCGAAGCGGTGCGTCAGGGGCTGGACCTGATCGGGGAAGTGACCGGGGAGATACTGGCGCGCCGGCGCCAGCCCTTGCTCACCCTGGCAACCGACTTCGGTTTTGCCGCCTATTGGTTGATGCCGCGCTTGCCTGCGCTAAGAGAGGAGATGCCGGAGCTGGAAGTCAGGATCATCACCTCGCAGCAGGCGATCGACCTGCGCGACGAGGTAATCGATGTCGCCATTGCCTTCGGCGAAGGGCACTGGCCGGGCTGCGTGGCCGAGAAGCTGCTGCCGGAAAGTGTCGTGCCCGTGTGCAGCCCGTCCTTCCTCGCGGCGTCGGGCTGGCGGCGCGAGACGATTCCCTGGGCCGAGGTGCCCTTGCTTCACCTGGAGCGTCCCACCCCGGCACGGTGGATGGACTGGCCCGACTGGTTCCAGCGGCATCGGCTGCCCGATCATCATCCCGGGCACGACCTGACCTTCAACAATTATCCCTTGGTGCTTCAGGCCGCCATGAGCGGACAGGGCGTGGCCTTGGGCTGGCTGCCGCTGGTGCAGGATCTGCTGGCAGGTGGACAACTGGTCAGTCTGGTCGATGCGCCGATCACTACGCCGCGCGGCTATTTTTTGGTGCTGCGGGAGTCGACCCGATTGACGGGCGTAATTGGGCGTTTCCGACGCTGGGCGCGTGAGGTGTGCGCGAATGGGGCTCAGGAACAGGCTGGGCCGGACGGTACATCCGCATAGGGTGACGACAAGAGGGTAGGCAGGCGGAGAGCTGGCTCGCGAAACCGGGCGAAGCCGTTGGCCTGGTCGACACGCCGCATGAAAAAGGCCCGGCAGCCGCCTTCGGGTGCCGGGCGTTGGGGCTATCCGCTCGGGCGATCAGACCTTCCAGTCGTCATCGGCCTGCAGTGCTTCGAGTACGATCCCGCTCAATTCGGCACCGTCGCCTTGCTGCAGGTACTGCTGCAGTTCGCGGCGCATGCGCGGTTCCCAGAAGCGTTTGATGTGTTGCGAAATGCCCGCGAGGGCTTCCTGGTGATCCGGCATGGCCTCGAAGAAGCTGCCGATCTGGTTGGCCATGCGGGTCAGGTGATGTGTATCCATGGTGCGTTCTCGGTTTCAATCGGAGGAGCGTGGGAGCGGGGCGACGATACGTTCGGCATGGCTGTAGGCGACCCAGCGCTCGGGGCGGGCAAAGCCGATCAGGCACAGGCCGGCCTGTTGGGCAAGGTCCACCGCGAGCCGGGTCGGGGCCGAAATCGCCACCAGGGTGGAGAAGCCGGCAGTCACGGTTTTCTGCACCATTTCCATGCTGGCGCGACTGGTGACCACCATGAAGCCATCGCGCTCGGCGGGGTGCGAGGCCAAGGCCGCACCGATCAGTTTGTCGAGGGCGTTGTGGCGGCCGACGTCTTCACGCAGCAAACGCAGCTCGCCGCTGTCGTCGCACCAGGCGGCGGCGTGCGTCGCCCCGGTAACTTGCTGCAGCGCCTGATGCCGGCGCAACCCGGCCAGGGCACGCCGCACCGCCTCGGCATCCAGCGTTCGCGGCTGCGCCAGAGGCCGCAAGGGACGAATGGCGCGCGCCAGGCTTTCGGTCCCGCATAGCCCGCAGCCGGTACGGCCGGTGAGGTTGCGGCGCATTTCCTTGAGCCGGGCGAAGCAGCCGGCGGCAATCTCGAGCTTGACCGTGATGCCGTCGCAGCCCGTCTCCACCTGGATGTCGAACACTTCTTTCGGCGTGTCGACGATGCCCTCGCTGATGGCAAAACCCAGCGCGAAGTCTTCCAGGTCGAGCGGAGTCGCCAGCATCACCGCGTGCGAGATGCCGTTGAACTCCAGCGCCACCGGAATTTCTTCGGCCAAGGTGTCGAGGCTGTCGGCCACCACCCCGTTTTGCCAGGTTTGCACCTGACGGGTGGTGGCGCCGCTGGGGCTAGGAGAGGACTCGGGCGCCCCCATCATGCCTTGCCTTCTCCAGCCTGCTCGAGCAGTTCGAGCTGGGTCTGGTTGAAGCGCTGGTAGCTTTGCTGCCACTCGGACGGCTGCGTTACCGGCAGCACCTGCACCGCGGTGACCTTGTATTCCGGACAGTTGGTGGCCCAGTCCGAATTGTCGGTGGTAATCACGTTGGCGCCGGATTCCGGGAAGTGGAAGGTGGTGTACACCACGCCCGGCTGCATCCGCTCGCTGACCTTGGCGTGCAGCACCGTCTCGCCGGCCCGGCTGGTCACCGCCACGCTGTCGCCATCCTTGATGCCGCGCTCCTCTGCATCGTGCGGATGAATCTCCAGCACGTCTTCCGGATGCCACATGCTGTTGGCGGTGCGGCGGGTCTGGGCACCGACGTTGTACTGCGACAGGATGCGGCCGGTGGTGAGGATCAGCGGGAAGCGCCGGTTCACCTTTTCATCGGTGGCGATGTACTGGGTGACGAAGAACTTGCCCTTGCCGCGCACGAAACCGTCGATGTGCATGGTCGGGGTGCCATCCGGCGCGTCGTCGTTGCACGGCCACTGCACGCTGCCGTGCTTGTCGATCTTCTCGTAGCTGACACCGGCAAAGCTCGGTGTGAGACGGGCGATCTCGTCCATGATCTGCGACGGATGGGTGTAGTCCATCTTCATGCCCAGGGCGTTGGCCAAGAGCTGCGTGACTTCCCAGTCGGCGTACTTGGCCAAGGGTTTCATCACCTGGCGCACGCGCGAGATGCGGCGCTCGGCGTTGGTGAAGGTGCCGTCCTTCTCCAGGAACGAGGAGCCGGGCAGGAACACGTGGGCGTACTTGGCGGTTTCATTAAGGAAGATGTCCTGTACCACGATGCATTCCATCGCCGACAGCGCGGCGGTGACGTGCTGGGTGTTCGGGTCGGACTGCACGATGTCCTCGCCTTCGCAGTAGAGGCCCATGAAGCTGCCCGAGAGCGCGGCGTCGAACATGTTAGGGATGCGCAGGCCCGGCTCCGGGTCCAGCGTCACGCCCCAGGCGTCTTCGAACAGGTGGCGCGTGGCGTCGTCGGAAATGTGGCGGTAGCCCGGCAACTCGTGCGGGAAGGAACCCATGTCGCACGAGCCCTGCACGTTGTTCTGGCCGCGCAGCGGGTTGACGCCGACGCCTTCACGGCCGATGTTGCCGGTGGCCATCGCCAGGTTGGCGATGCCGATCACCATGGTGGAACCCTGGCTGTGCTCGGTAACGCCGAGACCGTAGTAGATCGCCGCGTTGCCGCCGGTGGCGTACAGCCGCGCGGCGCCGCGCACCAGCTCGGCCGGCACGCCGGTGATCTCGGCGGTGGCTTCCGGCGAGTTTTCCGGCTTGGCGACGAAATCTTTCCAGTCGTGGAAGGATTTCTCCTCGCAGCGCTCGGCGATGAAGTCGTCGGCCAACAGCCCTTCGGTGACGATGACGTGCGCCAGCGCGGTGATCATCGCCACGTTGGTGCCGGGTTTCAGCGGCAGGTGGTAGTCGGCCTGGATGTGCGGGCTGTTGATCAGATCGATCTGGCGCGGGTCGATCACGATCAATTTGGCGCCCTCGCGCAGGCGCTTTTTCATGCGCGAACCGAACACCGGGTGGGCATCGGTGGGGTTGGCGCCGATCACCAGGACCACGTCGGTCTGTTCGATCGACTTGAAGGTCTGGGTGCCGGCCGAGGTGCCGTAGGTCTGGCCCAGGCCGTAGCCGGTGGGCGAGTGGCAGACGCGGGCGCAGGTGTCGACGTTGTTGTTGCCGAAGCCGGCGCGGATCAGCTTCTGCACCAGATAGGTTTCTTCGTTGGTGCAGCGGCTGGAGGTGATGCCGCCGATGGAATCCTTGCCGTACTTGGCCTGCAGGCGCTTGAACTCGCTGGCGGCGTAGGCAATCGCCTCATCCCAGCTCACTTCGCGCCACGGGTCGGTGATCTTGCTGCGGATCATCGGCTTGGTGATGCGGTCCGGGTGGGTAGCATAGCCCCAGGCAAAACGGCCCTTGACGCAGGCATGGCCCTCGTTGGCCTTGCCGTCCTTCCACGGCGTCATGCGCACTACCTGGTTGCCCTTCATCTCGGCCTTGAAGCCGCAGCCGACGCCGCAGTAGGCGCAGGTGGTGATCTTGCTGTGTTCCGGCTGGCCGAACTGGATTACCGATTTTTCCTGCAGCGTAGCGGTGGGGCAGGCGTCGACGCAGGCGCCGCAGGAGACGCACTCGGACTCCATGAAGGCCTCGCTCTGGCCCGGCGACACGCGAGACTCGAAGCCGCGTCCGGAGATGGTCAGCGCGAAGGTACCCTGAGTTTCCTCGCAGGCACGCACGCAGCGGTTGCAGACGATGCACTTGGCCGGGTCGTAGCTGAAGTAGGGGTTGGATTCGTCCTTCGGGCTGTCCAGGTGGTTTTCGCCGGCCAGGCCGTAGCGCACTTCGCGCAGGCCTGTGACGCCGGCCATGTCCTGCAGTTCGCAGTTGCCGTTGGCCGAACAGGTCAGGCAGTCGAGCGGGTGGTCGGAAATGTACAGCTCCATCACCCCCTTGCGCAGGCTCTGCAGCTTGTCGCTCTGGGTGCGGACCACCATGCCGGCCTCGGCCGGGGTGGTACAGGAAGCGGGAAAGCCGCGCCGGCCTTCGATCTCGACCAGGCACAGGCGGCAGGAGCCGAACGGTTCCAGGCTGTCGGTGGCGCACAGTTTGGGCACCATGGTGCCGGCTTCGGCGGCGGCGCGCATCAGCGAGGTGCCTTCCGGTACGGTGACTTGCTGGCCGTCGATTTCCAGCGTGACCAGCTTGTCGGAAACGCGGGCCGGGGTGCCGAAGTCGGTGTCGTGAATCTGGGTGTTCATCGTCTGTTCCTTACTCTGCCGCGTCGTTGGCACCGAAATCTTCGGGGAAATGGTTGAGTGCCGACAGCACCGGGTAGGGTGTCATGCCGCCCATCGCGCACAGCGAGCCGTGCAGCATGGTGTCGCACAGGTCGCGCAGCAGGGCGATCTGCTGTGGACGTTTTTCATCTTTCTGGATGCGCTGGATCACCTCGACGCCGCGTGTCGAGCCGATGCGACAGGGCGTGCACTTGCCGCAGGATTCGATGGCGCAAAATTCCATGGCGTAGCGCGCCTGCTCGGCCATGTCGACGGTGTCGTCGAAGGCCACGATGCCGCCGTGGCCGACCACGGCGCCGAGCGCGGCGAAGGCTTCGTAATCGAGCGGGGTGTCGAACTGCGACTCCGGCAGGTAGGCGCCGAGCGGACCGCCCACTTGCACCGCACGGATCGGCCGGCCGGAGGCGCTGCCGCCGCCGAAATCGTGCAGCAGTTCACGCAAGGTCAGGCCGAAGGCTTTTTCCACCAGGCCGCCGTACTTCAGGTTGCCGGCGAGCTGGAACGGCAGCGTGCCCTTGGAGCGGCCCATGCCGTAGTCGGCGTAGAACGCGGCACCTCGCGCCAGGATCACCGGCACGCTGGCCAGCGAGATGACGTTGTTGATCACGGTAGGTTGGCCGAACAAGCCGGAGAGCGCCGGCAGCGGCGGCTTGGCGCGCACCACGCCGCGCTTGCCCTCGAGGCTCTCCAGCATTGCGGTTTCTTCGCCGCAGACGTAGGCACCGGCGGCCTTGCGCACGTCGAGCTTGAAGCGCTTGCCGGAAGCGAGGATGTTCTCGCCGAGGAAGCCGGCGTCTTCGGCCAACCTGATCGCCTGGTTCAGTACGTCGAAAGAATGCGGGTACTCGGAGCGGACGTAGATGTAACCCTGGGTCGCGCCCACGGCGAGGCCGGCGATGGTCATGCCCTCGATCAGCATGAACGGGTCGTCTTCCATCACCATCCGGTCGGAGTAGGTGCCGGAGTCGCCCTCGTCGGCGTTGCACACCACGTATTTCTGGGCGGCTTCGGCCAGCGCCACGGTGCGCCACTTGATGCCGGTCGGGAACGCCGCGCCACCACGGCCGCGCAGACCGGAGTCGAGCACTTCCTGCACGATCGCCGCGCCATCCATGCTCAGCGCGCGCTTGAGACCGGCAAAGCCTTCATGCGCCTGATAGTCGGCCAGCGACAGCGGGTCGGTGATGCCGACGCGGGCGAAGGTCAGGCGTTCCTGCTTCTTCAGATAGGGGATGTCGTCGGTCAGTCCGTGGCCGAGCGGGTGTTCCGCGCCATGGACCAGCGCGTCGAACAGCTCCGCCACGTCGTCGGCCTCGACCGGGCCGTAGGCGACGCGGCCGCGCTCGGTCTCTACCTCGACCAGGGGTTCGAGCCAGAACAGGCCGCGCGAGCCGTTGCGTACCAGCTCGATGTCGACACTGCGGCGCGCTGCTTCGGCGGCGAGGGCGGCGGCGGTGTCGTCGGCGCCCAGGGCGAGGGCGGCGGAATCTCTCGGGACAAACAGGCGGATGCTCATTGTGCCTCCTTCACGTTGGCCAGGAGGCGGTCGAGCTTGGCGGCGTCGACGCGCGAGACCATCTTGTCGTTCAACTGGATGTTCGGGCCGGTGGAGCACAGGCCCAGGCAGTACACCGGTTCGAGCCCGATGCTTTGATCGGCGCTACGGCCGTGCAGGCTACAGCCCAACACCTGTTCCGCGTGCGCGGTCAGCTCGCGGCTGCCGCGCGCCTGACAGGCCTCGGCCTGGCAGATCTGCAGCGTGTGCTGCGCTGGCGGTGTGGTGCGGAAATGGTGATAGAACGTGATGACGCCGTGCACTTCGGCACGCGACTGGCTGAGCGCCTTGGCGATGTCGGCCACCGCCCAGTCCGGGATAAAGCCCAGCGTATCCTGCACGTCGTGCAGAATCGGCAGCAAGGCGCCGGGCTGGTTCTGGTGCGTCTGGAGGATGGCCTGGAGCGACGCGTGCGCCAGGTCTTGTTCGGTCGTCATTGGATATCCCCTGTTGAAAACCTGCTTCCGATCTTGCTGTCGGCCCCGGTCGGGCACAGGCGTGGCTCTTCACCCCGTCCGGGGCGCTCGCGACAGATCGTGAACAGATTTTGAGAGCCTGCTCTCAATCATTCTCGGACATCCTTGATTGTCCCGCTGAAAAGCGCGACCGATCTGTCTGAATCCGACGCCGAATGGTTGGGAACACGCCATTCCATATGCTTCCAAAAACATAATGAAAGCCGTGATGAGCCGCAGTGTGCTAGGTTATGGGGTGCTTTTCAATATGAACCAGATTGCCGGACGATTATGCAATCAAAACATAATATGGCGCAGCGCCTGCGGGTGCAAAGCCAGCTGGTATGGGAACTGGCCGCCGACAGCGGCGACCAAATCCCGTTCCGCGTGATCGAGTTGCTGACGGCGGTGCAGACGCACGGCAGCCTGCTGACCGCCGCCAAGGCCTGCGACACCTCGTACCGGCACGCCTGGGGGCTGGTGCAGCAGGCGCAGGACGCGCTCGGGGTGCCGCTATTGGACATGGCGCGCGGCAAGGGCGCGGGGCTGACGCCGCTGGGGGAAAAACTGGTGTGGGCCAACCGCCGCATCAAGGCGCGCATCGGGCCCTTGCTGGAAACGCTTGCATCAGAAATCGAGACCGAACTGCGCCACGCCCTGCAGGCGGTAGGTGCGCCGCTGCGGCTGCACGCCAGCCATGGCTTTGCCGTGGAAATGCTGGTGCGCACCCTGAGCGCCGCGGGCATGGCCATCGACCTCAAGTACCGCAGCAGCCAGGACGCCGTGGCGGCGCTGCATGCGGGGGAGTGCGACCTGGCCGGCTTCCACGTGCCGCTGGGCGAATTCCAGAGGACGATCGCCGCCAGCTACGCCGAGCACTTCGATCGCCACGAGCAGCGCGTCATTCATATCGTGACACGGCGCCAGGGCCTGATGGTGGTGCGTGGCAACCCGCGCAAGATCTACGAAATCGCCGACCTGGGACGGCCGGAGGTGCGCTTCGTCAACCGTCAGCCGGGCTCGGGCACCCGGCTGTTGCTCGACAAGCTGCTGCAGAAAGCCGGCGTATCGCCGCTTCAGGTGCACGGCTATGAACAGGCGGAATTGACCCACGCGGCGGTGGCGGCGTTCATCGCCAGCGGCATGGCCGACGTCGGGCTCGGCATCGAGACCGCCGCGCGGCGTTTCGACCTGGACTTCCTGCCGCTGCAGACCGAGCGCTATTTCTTCCTGGTGCGCCGCGCGACGTTGGAGCATCCCGCGCTGCAGACCATGATTGCCGCCTTGCAAAGCGCCGAGTTCCGGCGCGACATTGGCCAGCTGCCCGGCTACGATGGCGCCCAGTCCGGCGCCATCCTCAGCGTGGACGAGGCGTTTCCGGAGCTGGCGGCACCGTACTGAGCCCACCGGCCCGGGACGCGTCGGGCAACCATCGCCCGTCCCGGCAGGAAGGGATCAATCGTGCAGCGGCCTGGCCGCGCGATCCTCGGCGGCGTTGGCCATCAGGTCCAGCGCCAGCGGCGACTTGTCGCGCAGCAGCCAGCCGAAGAACACGGTAGCGGCCAGCGCGCCGGCCAGTTGCGCCACGATGAAGCCCGGCGTGTCGAGCGGGCGGATGCCGGAGAAGGTGTCGGTGGCGGCACGCGCCAGCGTCACGGCCGGGTTGGCGAACGAGGTGGACGCGGTGAACCAGTAGGCGCCGACGATGTACGATGCCACGGCATAAGGCACCGCATCCGGCCGGCTGCGCGAACAGCCGAAGATCACCGCCAGCAGGCCGAAGGTGGCGACGAACTCGCTCCACCATTGCGACGGGCCGGTGCGGATGTGCTGCGAAGCGAACAACAGCGGCTCGCCGAACATGCCGTGCGCGGCCGCCACACCGCAAAATGCACCGAAGAGCTGGGCGAGCGCATAGAGCAGGGCCTCGCGGCCGGACAGCTCGCGGCGCAGCGCCGCCGCCAGCGAGACGACCGGGTTGAAGTGGGCGCCCGAGATGCCGCCGAAGGTCAGGATCAGCGCCACCAGGCCGCCGCCGGTGGCGATGGCGTTAGCCAGCAGCGCCACGCCGACATTCCCGCCCGACAGGCGCTCGGCCATGATGCCGGAGCCCACCACCGTGGCCAGCAGCAAGGCCGTCCCCAGCCACTCGGCCACTAAACGACGCGGTAAATCCATTGATTACTTCTCCCCCGGCTGGCGCAGTCCACGCTGCCCGGTGTTGCAGGTTTTATTGGTCATGATGGTGTTGTCTCTCAGCGCCGCTCAATGACGCGTCAGCCCTTGCAGCCGCTCGACACCGACCGGTTCCTCGGCCTGCAGCGGCACCACCGCCCAGCGCTGGGCATGGCGGGTGGCCACGGCATCGATCTGCGCCAGCTCATTGGCGGCACGTCGTCGCAACAGCGGCGACGTCGGATTGGCCAAGGCCAGGCTGTTGTTGATGATCCAGGCCCAGGGTTCGATACCGGCACGGCGCAGATCGGACTGCAGGTTGGCGGCCTCGAGCACCGGCGTGGTTTCGGCCAAGGTCACGATCAGCACCTTGGTCTGGGCCGGGTCCTGCAACTGCATCATCGGGGTGGTGAAGTGGATGCCGCTGGCGCCCATCTGGCGCGCCACCTCGCGGTGATAGGCGCCGGTGGCGTCGAGCAGCAGCAGGGTGTGTCCGGTGGGGGCGGTATCCATCACCACGAACTTGCGTCCCGCCTCGCGGATCACGCGCGAGAACGCCTGGAATACGGCGATTTCTTCGGTGCACGGGGAGCGCAGGTCTTCTTCCAGCATGGCGCGGCCCTGCTCGTCCAGCCCCTTGCCCTTGGTGGCCAGCACCTGTTGGCGATAGCGCTCGGTTTCGGTGTGCGGGTCGATGCGGCTGACGCTCAGGTTGGCGAGCGAGCCCTCGAGCGTTTCCGTCAGATGGGCGGCCGGGTCCGAAGTGGTCAGATGGACCGGGTGGCCACGGCGGGCCAGCTCGACGGCGACGGCGGCCGCCAGCGTGGTTTTGCCGACACCGCCTTTGCCCATCAGCATGATCAGGCCGTGCCCGTCGCCCGCCAGTCCGTCGACCAGCGTGGCCAGATCGGGCGCGTCGGGAAGGACAATGGCCTCGACGGCGTCGCCCGCGCAGTCTTCCTGCGACGCCAGCATCCGGCGCAGCGCCGGCAACCCCACCAGGTTGTACGGCATCAGCGGCACGTGGTCGGTGGGGAGATCGCGCAGCACGGGCGGCAGCTCGGCCAGTGCGGCCTGTTCGCGCTGCCAGACGGCGGCCGCCAGCGCGTCACCCGACGTTTCCGATTGCGGCAGGATGCCGTTGACTACCAGGTAGTGCTGGGTCAGCCCGATGGCCGCCAGTTCTTCATGGGTGCGCGCCACCTCGCGCAGGGTCGAGCGTTGCGCGCGGGCGACCAGGATCAGGCGGGTGCGACGCGCGTCCGATAAGGCTGCCACGGCCCCCTGGTACTGGCTGCGCTGCTTTTCCAGTCCGGCCAGCGGACCGAGGCAGGAGGCATCGCCTTTGCCTTCCTCCAGGAAACCGCTCCAGGCGCCCGGCAGTTGCAGCAGGCGGATGGTATGTCCGGTCGGCGCGGTGTCGAACACGATATGGTCGTAGCCGGCCTGCAGGGCCGTGTCGGTCAGTAGCGCGGTGAACTCGTCAAACGCGGCGATTTCGGTCGTGCAGGCGCCGGATAACTGCTCCTCGATGCCCTTGACCACCGTCTCCGGCAAGACGCCGCGCACCGGGCCGACGATGCGGTCGCGGTAGGCCTGGGCGGCGGCCTGCGGATCGATTTCCAGTGCATTCAACCCCGGCACCGCGTCGATCGGCGTGACCACGTTGCCGATGGTGACGCCGAAGACCTGGCCGACGTTGGAGGCCGGATCAGTGCTGACCAGCAGCACGCGTTTGCCTTGGTCGGCCAGCCGGATGGCGGTGGCGCATGCCAGCGAAGTCTTGCCGACACCGCCCTTGCCGGTGAAGAACAAAAACGGCGGAAGATGATCGAGGAACAGCATGGGCATCCTTTCTTGGAGGCTCAGCAGCAACCGCTGCCGGAACAACAACCCGAAGCCGGTTTCAGCTCTACCGCAAGCTGGCTGATGCCGGCCCAGCGCGCCAACTCGGCGCGGCGCGGGTAGCGGCCGGCCAGCGCCAGTTCACCGTCCACCAGGATCAGCGGCAGGCCTTCCTGGCCCGAGCGCTCCAGGAACGCTTTGACGGCGGCGTTCTCGGCGAAGGCGAGCGGTTGCTGCGCCAGGTTGAAGCGGTCGATCTGGCCACCGTTCTGCTTCAGCCAGTCCACGTCGCTGGCAAACGTCACCAGCGCCTGGTCGACGTCCACGCCACAGACGCCGGAGCTGCAGCACAGTGCGGGGTCGAATACCTGAATGGTTGCCATGGGTGAATCTCCTTTACGCGGTAAGGGTGGCGATCTGGTCCATCTCGGCCTTCAGTGCGGCCTTGTCCTGCTGCAACGTGGCCAGCGGCAGCGCCAGGAAGGCCTCGATACGGGCACGCAGAATGCGGTAGGCGGTCATGAAGGCCGCGTCGATTTCCTCGTCGGTACCGGTTGCGTGAGCAGGATCTTCCACGCCCCAGTGGGTACGCAGCACCGGACCCAGATAGGCCGGGCAGGTTTCGCCGGCGGCGCTGGCGCAGACGGTGATCACGATGTCGGGAGTCGCCGGCAGGTTATCCCACGACTTGCTGTAATAGCCCTCGGTCGAGATGCCTTCGCGCGCCAGCAGGGCGAGCGAACGGGGGTGGACCTGGCCGGTCGGCCGGCTGCCGGCGCTCATCGCGCGCCAGCCTTTCGGCGCCAGGTGGTTGAAGGTGGCCTCGCCCAGGATCGAGCGGCAGGAGTTACCGGTACACAGGAACAGGACATTCATTCGGTTCAACTTTCGGGCGACGAGGTGGGAGTCGGGGAACGCGCCGCCTCCGGGCAGCATGATTCGGCCGGCGGGACGAGGCAGTGCTCCGGGTGGCCGGCGCAGCACTCTTCCGTCAGGTAGGCGATCAATTCGAGCATCTGGGGCAGGTTGGCCCGGTAACGCTGGAAGCGGCCTTCCTGCTCCACCGTGACCAGCCCGGCATGGTTCATGCCCTTCAGGTGGAAAGACACGTTGTTGGGCGGCAGATCGAGCGTGGCCGCGATCTGGCCGGCAACCATGCCGTCCCGACCGCACTTGACCAGCAGGCGGTAGATGTCGAGCCGGATCCCGGAGGAGAGCGATTCGAAGAGCTTGGTGGCGGTGTGCTTTTCCATAAATCAATACTACAAGAATTATTGAAATATAGTCCAGCCTGATTTCCCACGCTGTTCCCTCGTCGGATTGCCTAGGGAAGAGGGCGGCTCGAAAGTCGGAATCGGCACGCCGCCTTGAAATTGATAGAGAGATGCCAGTTGGCGGCCTGGCACGGCGTGTCGCCCGATCAGGGCGCCCGCCGTCACTCAGGCAAAGCGTCGTGCCGCGTCCAGGGCCAGGCCGCAGCCGATGCTGCCATAAAGATCGCCCTCCACCGCACGTGCCGTCGGCAGCACGGCGGCGATGCGTTGGCGCAGCAGCGGCACGCCGCTGGCGCCACCGGTGAAGAACACGGTATCGACGTCACCGGCCTTGACGTTGGCGTCCAGCAGCAGGCGGCGCACGGTGCTCTCGATGGTGTCGATCTGCTGGGCGATGGACTGGTCGAACTGGGCGCGCGTGATGTCGTGCTGCAGGCCGGCTTCGATTTCGCCGAGCGGCAGCGTGACCAGGTCGGCCGAAGACAGCCCGATCTTGGCCGCTTCCACCTGGATCGCCAGCCAGTGCCCGGCGCGCTTGTTGACCAGCGCGAACAGCCGGTCGAGCTTGTCGCTTTCCAGCGCCTCGTTGTACACGTCCTTTAGGCTGGCCAGGGCCTGACGCGTGTAGGCGAAGTTGATGGTGTGCCAGGTGGCGAGGTTGAAGTAGTAGCTGGATGGCATTTCGGCGCCGCTTTTGAGCCGGCTCTTGAGGCCCAAAAGCGGCATCACCGCATGCAGGCTGAGCTGCTTGTCGAAATCGGTGCCGCCGATGTGCACGCCGCAGTTGGCGAGGATGTCGTCGCGCCGGTCGAGCTTGCCGGCGCGCTCCGGCGAGACGCGGATCAGCGTGAAGTCGGAGGTGCCACCGCCGATGTCGACCACCAGCACCAGTTCCTCGCGCTCGACGCGGCTCTCGTAGTCGAAGGCGGCCGCGATCGGTTCGAACTGAAATTCGATATCGCTGAAGCCGGCGCGGCGCGCGATCTCGCCCAGCGTGTCTTCGGCCAACTTGTCGGCCTTGGGGTCGTCGTCGACGAAGAACACCGGACGGCCGAACACCGCCTGGCGGAAGTGGCGCCCGGCCTGGCGCTCGGCTCGGGTCTTGAGACCGTCGATGAACATCGCCAGCAAATCGAGGAAGCGCAGCACGCGCCCCTGCACCTCGGTCTGGCCGTTCATCAGGCCCGTGCCGAGGATGCTCTTGAGCGAGCGCATCAGCCGCCCCTCGTACCCTTCGAGGTACTCGCCGAGCGCGGCGCGGCCCACGGCCACCGAGTCTTCGTCGGCGTTGAAAAACACCACCGACGGCAAGGTCGCCTTGCCGTCTTCCAGTGCCAGTAGGCTGGGTTGGCCGGGGCGGTGCCACCCGACGGTCGAATTGGACGTGCCAAAATCCACGCCGCAGGCGTTGGTCGTCATGCTGCTCTTACTCCGCTTTGCTTCTGGAAGGCGCGCGAGTATAGCGGAAACTGGGCCATCCCGCTTGTCCACATTCTGTTGCCGGACCGATTTCGTAATCGCGACAGTCACGTACAGATGCGGGAAGTGGCGCGTCGGCCTTCGCCCCTGGTCGTCGTCATATAACAATGGCTCATGTTGTTGTTTCCAAACGATATATTGCCTACTTCACCTGATTTTGTGCGGCGCAGCGGCGAGCGCGACAGCGCCGCGAGGGCGATTGCTGGCGCGCCGATTTACTGAAATGATCGTCGCGCGGTCGAGGTTCGGGGCAGGCGAGAGGCAATGCCACCCCGAACCTCGACCGCGAAACCCACCTTTACCCCACATGCTTGCGGCGTGCCCGCCACCACGGTTGCCGCGAAATAAGAGCCAAGATTGGCCGAGGAGAAAACATGAAGAAACTGGCTGCATGCCTGATGCTGTCGCTAGCGTCCGTCGGCGCTTTTGCCAAAGACTGGAAAGTCATCCGCTTCGGCGTTGATGCCAGCTACGCCCCGTTCGAATCGAAAGCTGCCGACGGCAAGCTGGTCGGTTTTGACGTCGATCTGGGCAATGCCATCTGCGAGAAACTGAAAGCCAAATGCGTGTGGGTCGAGAACGACTTCGACGGCATGATCCCGGCGCTCAAGGCCAAGAAATTCGACGGCATCCTGTCGTCGCTGTCGGTCACCGAGAAGCGCGCCGAGCAGATCGCCTTCTCCGACAAGCTGTTCAACGCCCCGGTGCGCATGGTCGCCAAGAAGGGCAGCAACCTGCTGCCCACCGCCGAATCGTTGAAGAGCAAGCGCATCGGCGTCGAGCAGGGCACCACCCAGGAAACCTACGCCAAGGCCTACTGGGAGCCCAAGGGTGTGAACGTGGTGCCGTACCAGAACCAGAGCCTGGTGCTGGCTGACCTGGGCTCGGGCCGCCTCGATGCCGCCCTCCAGGACGCGGTGCAGGCCGACATCGGCTTCCTCAAGACCCCGCAGGGCCGTGACTTCGCCTTTGCCGGCCCGGAGCTGAAAGACCCGAAAACGCTGGGCACCGGCACCGCGATCGGCCTGCGCAAGGACGACGCCGACCTGCGCCAGCAGGTCAACCAGGCACTCGCCGCCATTCACAAGGACGGTACCTTCGACCGCCTCGCCAAGAAGTACTTCTCCTTCGACATCTACAACTGATCGGTACTGATTCAGTCCTGCCCACGACGGGCGGGACTGGGACGTGCATGCTCCGGAGACACCCGTGGTTACGGTGTCTCCGGCGTGCGTCTTAAGGAGAATGCCATGTTTCTGCAAGGCTTTGGCCCGCTGATTTTTGAGGGAACGCTGCAGACCATCAAGCTGGCACTGGTGTCGATGCTGCTCTCCGTCCTGATCGGACTGGTGGGCGCCTCGGCCAAGCTGTCCAGCCACCGACCGTTGCGATACCTCGCCACGGCCTACACCACGCTGATCCGCAGCGTGCCCGACCTGGTGATCATGCTGCTGCTGTTCTACAGCCTGCAGATGCTGCTCA
>NZ_JBYSWM010000027.1:0-45360 GCF_058781125.1 Pseudogulbenkiania sp. FW507-F1
GCCGTGTGAAAGTAGGACACCGCCAGACTCCCCTCAAGAAAGCCCAGCTCATACGAGCTGGGCTTTTTGCTTTGTGCCGGCGGAATGCATCCTCCATCGCGCCCACCTTCCCCCTCCGCAGACGGCAAGAAAAAGGCCGGATTACCGGCCTTGGTGCTGCGCGTTTCTCCCTCTCACACTGACGGCTTGGCTGAAGAGCTGGCTGTGGCGTCTTAGCCTGCTCCCTACAGGCCATACCATTCGGAAGTAAAGAGAAGTCCGTCATTGAAGGAGAGTGACGGGCATGGGGAAGGGCAGATGATCGGCCTCCACACGCCGATCGGGGGATGTCAGTGCAACTTCACTTGGGGTTCGGCGCGCTTGGAAAGCAGCCGGCCTATCGTCGCCAGGCACGTCCTTCCCAGCCCATACAGGGCCATCTTGTGCTTGCTGTAGAGCGACAAGTACATCAGGCGTGCGAACTGCCCCTGGATAAACAGGCTCTTGCGGGACAGGGAGCTCATCAGGCTACCCACCGTGCTGTATTTGCCCAGCGAGATCAGCGAGCCCAGGTCGCGATAGGCAAATGTCCGCAGCGGTTTGCCCTGTAGTTGCCGTTTCAGGTTCGCGAGCAACAGGGTGGCTTGCTGGTGGGCGGCTTGGGCGCGAGGCGGTACCCAGCCTTGCTTCTCTTCCCAAGGGCAAGCAGCGCAATCCCCAAGGGCAAAAATAGCCGGATCCAAGGTGGTCTGCAGGGTGGGGGTGACCAGCAGTTGATTGAGCCGATTGGTTTCCAGGCCGTCCAGCCGGGAGAGGAAGTCGGGTGCCTTGACTCCTGCGGCCCAGACCACCAATTCCGACGGGATGAGCTTGCCACTCGCGGTTAGCACGGATGTCTCGGTCACCTCGGTGACCTTTTCTCCCGTCAAAACCGAAACGTTGAGCTTTTGCAGCAGGCACCGTGCGTTGTGCGACAGCTCGGGGGGCAGGGCGGGCAGGATACGGTCTCCGGCCTCGATCAGGGTCAGCCGGATGTCCCGGTCGGGGTCGATGCTTTCCCGCCCATACGCCACCAGTTCACGCGTCGTGTTGCGCAGTTCCGCCGCCAGTTCGACACCGGTGGCCCCGGCGCCAATGATGGTGATCTGCAGTTGCTCGGGGCGCAGCGGCCCGTTTTGCAGGCTGGCGCGGACACAGGCGTTGACCATGCGCTGATGGAAGTGCGCAGCCTGTTCCGGGGTATTCAGGCTGATCGCATGTTGTGCAACGCCCCGGGTACCAAAATCGTTGGTGCCGCTGCCGACGGCCAGCACCAGGGTGTCGTAGGAAATCCGGCGGCGCGGAATCAGCTCCTGTCCGTCGGCATCTAGGGTGGGAGCGACATGGATGACCTTCTCTGCACGGTCCAGCCCATCCATGCGGCCCAGACAGAAACGGAAGCCGTGCCACCGGGCTTGAGCCAGGTAGTCGAGTTCTTCTTTGGCCGGTGTCATGCTTCCGGCTGCAATTTCGTGTAGCAGGGGTTTCCAGATATGGGTGCGGGAGCAGTCGACCAGGGTGATTTCGGCTTGTTGCCGGCGTCCCAGGGTGTCACCTAGCCGCGTTGCTAGCGCCAGCCCGCCGGCGCCTCCTCCCACAATGACGATTTTCTGCATGTTGGACGTGGGCATCGGTGTCTCCTGAGGTGCGTTTGCCTGGCCATGCTTCCTCGTATGCACAATTTGCCTTGTTGGCGGTAATGCGGAAGGGCCGTTAGAATGGCCTGAAATGAGGCCGTTAGCGGCTAATTTGCCCGGTGTGTGCCACCTTCGGCAAACGATATAAATTCAGCACATTGTGAGTGATGGGAACAATAGGTGAGGCGGAAGATACCGAGCATCGAGGCGCTGCAGGCGTTTGAAGCGGCGGCACAGCACCAGAGCTTTACCCGGGCCGCGGAAGAATTGGCTTTGACACAAAGCGCCGTCTGCAAGCAGATCGCGACGCTGGAGGAAATGCTGGGGATTGCCCTGTTTAATCGCATCAAGCGGCGCGTCAGTCTGAGCGAGGCGGGCCAGGTCTATGCCCGGGAGGTGCGGGAGCATCTCGACCGACTGGAGCGCAGCACCTTGTCCATCATGGCGCATCAAGGTTCGGGCGGCGTTATCGAACTGGCGGCGATCCCCACCTTCGCCACGCGCTGGCTGATCCCGCGCCTGCCCGGGTTTTACGCCGAGCACCCCAATATCACGATCAATATTACCACCCGTTCCGATACCTTCATTTTTGCCGACACCGTTTTCGACGCCTCCATTCATTTCGGGACGGGGGTCTGGCCCGGCGCCCATGCCGATCATCTGTTTGGCGAGGAAATGATCCCGGTTTGCAGCCCGCAGCTGCTGGCGCGGCATCCTTGTCCGCAGCCGCAGGACCTGGTCAAGCTGAAGCTCCTGCACCTGTCGGCACGGCACGATGCCTGGCATAAATGGTTTGCCGCGGCCGGGGCCAGCGACCTGAACGCCATGGTCGGCCCGCGCTACGAGCTGTTTTCGATGCTGGTGGAGGCGGCCCGGGCGCAAATGGGGGTCGCCTTGGTGCCGCGTTTTCTGGTGCAGGAAGAGATCCGCTCGGGTTCGCTGGTGACACCCTTCGATATCCCGATGCAGAGCGAGATGGGCTATTTTCTGGTCTACCCGGAAAGCAAGCAGGAGGCCAAAGTCCTTCAGGCTTTTGTCGGCTGGTTGCTCGAGCAAGCCGAGCAGTATCGTTTACAGCTTCAGCCGTAGCGCCGGCCTTCGTCCAGGGCGAGCCCGCCAGGTGCCAACAGACAAGCCCACTACGCCGGCACGCTTCTGATCGGAGGGCGTGCGATGCAGGATGTGTTGGGGGGCCTTGGCGGCGCCTCGCCGGGATGCCGGGTCAGATCGACACGAAGGGCCGGTCTTTGAGCGAGGCTTTGAACCCCTCGACGACCTCGTGCACCTTGCCCCAGCTCGGCAGGGCCTTCATTCGGTTTAACCAGCGTCGCACGTTGGGGTAGTCCAGATATTCGCAGCGTACCAGTTCGCCCACCGCGACCATCTCGGCGCCGACGTAGTCGGCGAGGGTGATCGTGTCGCCGCAGAGAAACCGTCTATCGGGGCCGATCAAGTCCTTGTCGAGGATGCCGAGCCAGTGCTGGGCTCTTTGCTTGCCCCAGGCAATGGTCCCAGCATGGGCCTCCTCGGTTGGACGTTTGTGGTGAGGGAACAATTGCGGGTAGACCAGACCGTAGCCATGGTCCTTGTAATAGTTGCTGTAGAACCACTCCATGGCCTCGTCGACGCGTGCCCGTTGCTTCAGGTCGGCGGGGTAGGCCAACGACTGGGTCATGCCGGCAAGATAGCGAATGATGGCCCCGCTTTCCGTCAGCACAAAGCCGTCGTCATCCAGCACAGGGACCAGGCAACTGGGGTTGATGGCCTGGAACTCGGGCTTGAGGTGTTCGCCGGTCATGAGGTCGACCAGCTGATAATCCAGTGGGATCGCCTCTTCGGCCGCGAACATCATGATGATGCGGCTCGTGGTCGAGGCGGGGTGGTAATAGAGTTTCATCGCGAATTCTCCAAAGGCGGACGTGGGCGTCTCAGGGCCTGGTTCTAGGCGCATTCACCGCAGGGCATGCCGGTTGCTGCTGGAGGATGACGCCACGGAGGCGGGCAACCCCCATCAAATGCGCGGGTAATCGATCGTGACCGATTTGTTGCGCGGTGTGGCCGAACCCCCTGTCCGTGGCGCCGCTGCGCCGGTATTTAGCCCGGCCAGGCAGGCGACGACCTCGTGCGCCGATCTATCCTGCCGGAGCGTTGTGGTGCGCTTTTTCGGTGCGGTCCGCCGTGGTCAGCATGCCCTGGAAAAATGACATGGCTGAGGGTGCCGTTTCATCCTGATTGGACGCTAGTTGCTGGTGGGGTGGATTGCAAGAAAACGGTCCTCGTCTTTCTCTCTCCGCCCGGTGTTGGGTTGGGGGTTAGGGCGAGGCAGGTCGTGCCGGGATGCTGCATTGTTTACCGATAGTAAACAAATTCTTTCTCATAGCATGGTTTTTCTGAATTCTCCGAAGCGATAAATTTTGCATATGAAATTTGCAAAGGGGGGATTTCCCTCCTGGCTTATTAACACATCGGAGTTCATATGAAAAAAGTTGCATTCGTTGTTGCCGGGCTGCTGGTGGCCGGCTCGGTTTTCGCCAAGGACAGCTACGTTGCGCCCACGGACGCCCAGGTTCAGGCCTGGCAGGCCGAACAGGGTAAAATCAAGGCCAGTTACGCTCAGCTGCCGTCGGCAGAGCAAGCCCGCCTCAGTCAGCAGAATGCCTATTGGTCCGCACGCTGGGTCAAAGAGAACCAGGCCAGTCGTTAAGTTTCGTGGGGCGTCAGCCCCCGCTGCCTGTCTCCAGGCTCGATGATCGGGCCGTGAGTTGTCAAAAGGCTGAGCCACCCGGCTCGGCCTTTTTCCTTGCAAGGAGGGGAAATTCAGTCCCTCAGACACGCCAGGTGAGCCGGGTCATGGCGCGGCTTCGGGTTGGCTGGGTTTCATCTCCTTCATCAAGGCGAATGCCTCGTTCTGTCCGACGATCTTGATCGTCATCGGGTCCCCCGCGAAAGGGAATGCCCAGGAGCGTCCCGGGCTGTAACCCACCACCAAGTAGTAGGTTTTGCCCGATTCGGCTTCCAACGTGGCGACCCGTTTCCCTTGTGGGAAGGCCTTGAATCGGAATTCGTGATGGCCTGCTCCGATCGGCAGGGTTTTGTAGGTGAGGCGTGGCAGACTGGCGATTTCAGATCCGTTGTCAGTAATATCCTGGTTGCTGGGCAGCAGGGTTGGGCCACTGATGTTCATGACCACCAGCGTGGCGGATTCGGCGACCTCCTCCGAGGCGGGCGGTGCCTCTGCCGACATGTCAGTCTGCGCCCAAAGCGCCGTGCTCAGGCCCAGCCCGCAGGCGGCAGCAAACCAACGGCAGTTCCTTCTCCAGTTGTTCATGCCTCCTCCTCGTCAAATCGGTTGCGCCTTAAAACTTTTATTTGCCGCTCCCGTGCTTGTCAACCTCGGAACATCAACATGGCAGGGGTGCCATGTCGCGCCCGGTAAGGCCTGTCGGCGTATGGCATGTCGGGTGAGTGAGCTGCGGCTGCTCTTGCGTTAGGATCGAACAAAAGACAGGAGAGTCACATGCCCACATCCATTCCCTCTGCGTGCACGGGTTCCAATCGGTATGCGGTGCGTACTGTCTATCCATGAAACGCTTGCGGCGGGGGCGCTTCGGTTGGCGGGCGGCGAGGGTAGGGGATTACGCGGTGAAGACCAAGGCTGTTAAGCTCGCTGTGACGCACGAGCCGGATTCGAGGCCATGCCGGACTGACCACCATTCCTTGGGTCTGGGTATGGCTTTCCGCAAATCGATTCAGCGGCGACCAGTGGCCACCAAGAAAACATAAGGAGAAATCGGATGAAGCGTCGCTTTGCCACCCTGATGGCAGCGTGTGTTGTCAGCATGGCCGCCCCCATGGCCATGGCGGCCAAACCGCTGGTGTTCTGTGCCGAAGCGGCACCTGAGGGTTTCGATCCGGCGTTGTGGGACAGCGCCTTGACCTATAACGTCACGCGGCAGATTTTCCAGGGCCTGGTGCGATTCAAGCACGGCGGCACGGCGCTGCAGCCGGCCCTGGCAACCGGCTGGGAGGTCTCGGACGATGGTCTGGAGTACACCTTCCACCTGCGCCGCGGCGTCAAGTTCCACCGCACCGACTACTTCCAGCCCAGCCGCGACTTCAACGCCGACGACGTGGTGTTCACCGTCACCCGCTGGATCAATCCGGAGGCGCCGTTCAACAAGGCGTTCCGAACCCAGCTGCTGGGCCCCAACGCCAACGGTATCGCGCAGAGCGTGGCCGCGGTGAAGAAGGTCGACCCTTACACCGTCACGCTGCGGCTGAAGGAGCGCAACTCGACCTTTGTCAATTTCCTGGCGATGGGGTTTGCCGGCATGCAGTCTGCCGAGTATGGCGCCAAGCTGTTGGCCGAAGGGCGAGCCGCCGACATCAACCTGAAGCCGATCGGCACCGGCCCCTTCCTGTTCAAGGGCTATGCCAAGGACGCGGCGGTACGCTATGCCGCCAACCCCGGCTACTGGGGCAAGAAACAGAAAACCCAGAGCCTGGTGTTTGCCATCGTCACCGACCCGCAGGTGCGGCTGCAGAAGCTGAAGAGCAACGAGTGCCAGGTGGCGGCGGCGGTGCGCGAGGCCGATCTGGACGGCCTCAACGGCGCGCCGGGGGTGAAGGTCACCTCCACCGGGGCGATGAACATCTCCTACCTCGCCTACAACCTGCAGCGGCCGCAACTGGCCAATCGCGATGTGCGCGTGGCGCTCGACATCGCCATCGACCGTGATGCGCTGTTCCGCGTGATGTTCCCCAAGGGCGGGGCCATCCAGGCGATCAACCCGTTCCCGCCGTCGGTGTGGAGCTGGAACGGCAAGAACCGGAACGAGTACAACCCGGCGAAGGCGCGGCAGTTGCTGGCCAAGGCCGGCTATCCAGACGGCTTCGCCATCACGCTGTGGGCGCTGCCGGTGCAGCGGCCGACCAACCCCAACGGCAAGCTGATGGCGCAGATGATCCAGCAGGATTGGGCCAAGATCGGCGTGAAGACGACCATCCAGAGCTTCGAGTGGGGCGAGTACCTGAAGCGCGCCGCGCAGGGTGAGCACGATGTCTACATGAGCGGCTGGACCAGCGACGCCGGCGACCCGGATGACTTTTTGTGGGGCACGCTGTCGTGCAGCGTCAGCAAGAATGGCCAGCGCTTCTGCAACAAGGAGTTCGACGAGCTGCTGTTGAAAGCGCGCCAGACCAGTGACCAGCGCCAGCGCAGCGCCTACTACCTCAAGGCGCAGGAAATCTTCAAGCGCGAACGGCCGTGGATCACCGTCGCCCATTCCAAGATCTACATTCCGCTGCGCAACGACGTGGAGGGCTTCGTGATGAACCCCAACGGCTCGTTCGACTTCGAGGACGTCTACCTCAAATAACCCCGGCCACGACGCGCCGCGCGCCGTACCCGCCGCCGGCGCGGCGGGTCACGCCCGCTTCATTTCACATCCTGGCGCAGGAGATGAAAAAACCGCGGCTGACCGAGCATCTGCTCAACAACCTCTTCTTTGACACCTGCGTCTACCTCCAGCCGGGCATCGACCCGGAGACCGGCCACTATTACGACGACACCAAGCGCTACATCGAGGCGGCCGACCTAACTGCCGAAGAGCGCCAGCAGATCTACGAGGGCAATACGCGTCGCGTGTATCCGCGCCTGGATGCAACCCTGAAGGCCCAAGGCCGTTAATAACCGCAAGAAAAATCCTCCCTGCATTGGTGCGCTCGCGTGCGAATCTTTGATTCGCCCAGCAAACGCGTGCCGTACTACTTGTATGTAACTTTGCAGAAACTTCGGCTACGCCTCGTTTTCTGCGGCGGCGCGCCTAGCAGGGATCGCTACGCTGTAGTTGTTAGCGGTTCTTTATCTAGGAAGTGAATATATCTCAAGCAATGAACCCACTGGGCGTGGTGAGGCGCAGCATCGAGCGCGCCGACCCGGCCGCCGTCGAGAAACTGGCGCGCTTCGGCGTGGCCACCCACGAGGCGATGGGCCGCGTCGGCCTGATGAAACCGTACATGCGCCCGATCTACCAGGGCGCCAAAATCTGCGGCACCGCCGTCACTATCCTCTTGCAGCCTGGTGACAACGTGGCGGCCGAGCAGTTGCGCCCGGCCGCTTGGGTGATAGTCGGATCGGGCGTCCGGCATCGCGGTGATACTGGATGTTGAAATGTTATAGCTTGAGCTAGATCAAGCTTCATAAGGATGGCATAATCCGGCGCCGGCTTATAAGTGTTACAAGCAAATAATGGCAAATACATTGGCTGTAACTTACAAAATGCATACTGAATAAACCAGCCCACCCGGAATCGCTTAAGTCATGACACACCTGCCAGACCATCAGCCCGATACCTGTCTCACCCCTGTTTCCGCATTTCCCCTGACCGAACTGCAGCACGCCTACTGGCTCGGTGAGCAGGATGCCTACCGCCTGCATACGCCGGCCTTCCTGCATCGCTGCTTTTTCACCTCGGTACTGGACGTTCCCTTGCTGGAGCGATCCATTCTCGCGGTGGTGCGCTCGCAGCCCTCGCTCACGGTCGAAATCCTGAGCGACGGCACCCAGCGCCCGTTGCCGCCGCCGGAGCGCATCGCGCTGCCGCTCAACGACTACCGCCATGTCACACCGGACGGGGCCAGGGCCTACCTGGCCGAGCGCAAGGCCACGCTGGAGTCCGAGCTGCCGCCGTTCGGATGCGGTCTGCAGTTTTCCTGTTTCATCGACCAGGTGGCCGACGGCTACTACGTCCACTTTCTGTTCCGCCTGATCGCCTTCGATGCGATGTCGATGTGGCTGTTCCTGAACGATATGTGCGGCGTCTACCTCGGGCGTCCCACTCCCCAGCCGCAAGCGGCGAGCTTTGCCGATTTCGTCCAGCTGCGCCGCCAGCAGACGCGCACACTGGGCTACCAGCGTTCGCTGCAGCACTGGCAGGAGCGCGCCAAGGAGCTGCCCAACGCGCCGGAGCTGCCGCTGGTCGATCACGACGCGATTCCGGAGAAATCGGAGTTCCGCCGCATCCGCATCAGCCTCAACGCCCGCCAGGTCGAGGCGCTGTACGAGCAGGCGCGCCGCTGCGGCGTCAGCGTCAACAGCCTGTTGTGCACCATGTACGCCGATGTGCTGCGGCTGTGGTCGAAAAACGCCTCGTTCATCATCAACATGCTGGCGACCCACCGGCCGAACGACGACGACCGCTTCGCCCGCGTGTTCGGCAACTTCGGCAGCACCATGCCGGTCGAGGCGGTGGAGGTGGAGGGCGGCCTGCGCGAGCGTGCCCGCGCGCTGCAGCGCAAGATGTTCCGCGACCTGAAACACATGCAGGTCTCCGGCGTCGAGGTGATCCGCGCCATGGGGCGCAGCGGCAGCGTCGTGCCGGCCATGCCGGTGGTATTCGCGAGCTCCTTGGGTCTGCCGATGGGCGAGCTGCTGAGCCCGGTCGATCTGGGCTGGGAAATCCGCGCCGGCGGCCTGCAGACCCCGCAGGTGCTGCTCGACTGCCAGGTGTACATGGACGGCGAGCAGCTGACCCTGAACTGGGACTACGTGGTCGAGGCCTTCCAGCCGGGCGTGGTCGAGGACATGTTCCAGGCCTTCGGCGATCAGCTGCTGGGCCTGATCGACGGCAGCAGCGCCGACACCCCGCAACTGCCGTGCGTGCCGCAGCGGAACCTGGCCGCGCGCCAGGCCGCCAACGCCTCGGCAAAGACGCTGCCGACCGGGCTGCTGCACGACTTCTTCGCCGCCGCCTGCCGCCAGTACCCGCAACGCGCGGCCATCATCAGTGACGCGCGCACCCTGTCGTACGACGAGCTGTGGCGCCTGACCACCCGCCTGGCCGCTCAGCTGCGCGACAACGACGTTGGCCGAAACGATTTGGTCGCCATTGTCGCGCGCCGCGGCTGGCGCCAGGTAGCGGCGGCGATGGCCACGGTGCAGGCCGGCGGCGCCTACCTGCCGGTGTCCAGCGAACTGCCGGCCGAGCGCAAGGCCTGGCTGACCGGCCAAGAGGGTGTGAAAGTGGCGCTGGTCGAGCGCGACCTGGCCGATGGTTTCGAGCTGCCGGCCGGTGTCACCATGCTGATTCTGGAAGACGTGCTGTCCGACGGCGAGCCCGGCCCGGCGGTTGAGCTGGCATCGGTGCAGGGCGAGCTGGACCTGGCCTACGTGATCTTCACCTCCGGCTCCACCGGCCAGCCCAAGGGCGTGATGATCGACCACCGCGGCGCGGTCAACACCATCCAGGACATCATCGATCGCTTCGGCCTGACGCCGGAAGACCGCGTGATCGGCATCTCGGCGTTCAACTTCGACCTGTCGGTGTACGACATCTTCGCCAGCCTGGGCAGCGGCGCCGCGCTGGTGTTGCCGCCGTACAGCGAAACCCCGTCGCCGGACGACTGGGCGCGCATGGTGCGCGAGCACCAGGTGTCGGTGTGGAACACCGTGCCGGCGCTGCTGGAGATGCAGATCGAGTACCTGGGCGCGCGCGCCGCCAGCGATCTGGCGTCGCTGCGCCTGGTAATGCTCAGCGGCGACTGGATTCCGGTCAGCCTGCCGGGGCGCCTGGCCGCGCAGCTGCCGCACACCGTGCTGATCGGCATGGGCGGCGCCACCGAGGCGTCGATCTGGTCCAACTACTTCGTGGTCGACCGTGTCGATCCGAGCTGGAAGAGCATTCCCTACGGCTGGCCGCTGGCCAACCAGCACTTCCACGTGCTGACCCGCGACCTGCGCCACGCGCCGACCGGCGTGCCGGGCGAGCTGTACATCGGCGGCATCGGCGTGGCCAAGGGCTACTACAACGACCCGGAACGCACCGCCGCCAGCTTCATCACCCACCCGCAAACCGGCGAGCGGCTGTACCGCACCGGCGACATGGGGCGCTACCACGACAGCGGCTACCTCGAGTTCCTCGGCCGCAACGACGACCAGGTGAAAATCCGCGGCTTCCGCATCGAGCTGGGCGAAATCGACGCCGTGCTCGACCGCTGCCCGGGGGTGCGCAGCGCCGCCACCATCGTGCGCCAGGGCCACAGTCAGGACCGCCAGCTGGTGACGCTGTACGTGCCGGAACACGACGAGGTCGGTGAGGCCGCGCTGCGCGAACATCTGGCGCGCACGCTGCCCGACTACATGGTGCCGGCACAGTTCATCGCACTGGAGCAGATTCCGGTGACCGCCAACGGCAAGGTCAACCGCAAGGCGCTGGCCGACATCGCCGCCGCGCTGCCGCCCGCCTGCCGCGAGAAGCGCGCGCCGCGCAACGCCGACGAGCAGCGCCTGGCCGGTATCTGGCAGACGCTGCTGGGCAGCGACGCGCCGGGCATCGACGACAACTTCTTCGAGCAGGGCGGCACCTCGCTGTTGGCGGTGCGCCTGCTCAACGCCATCGCCGCCGAGTTCGGCAAGAGCCTGCCGCTGGCGTCCCTGCTGCGCCACGGCACCATCGTCGCTCAGGCGGCGCTCTTGGCGCAGGACGCGTCGGCCTCGTCCGGGCGCAGTCCGCTGGTCGTGCTGCGCGACGGCAGCGAGAGCACGCTGGTGGTGGTGCACCCGGTGGGCGGCAACGTGCTGTGCTACCGCGAACTGACCGCGCTGGTGCCGGACGGCATGGCCGTGCTGGCGCTGCAGTCGCCGGGCGACGGTAGCGAGCGCGAGGTCGCCGAACTGGCCGCGCGCTACATCGAGGCGCTGTCCGGCCAGCTTGGAGCGTGGCGGCCGCTGCATCTGCTGGGGTGGTCGATGGGCGGTGTCATCGCCCAGGAAATGACGCGCCAGCTGGAAGCTAGCGGCATCGCCCCGCTCGGCCTGACCCTGATCGACAGCTGTCAATCGGCCGACAGCCGCACCGCCAGCCGTCTGGAAGGCTACGCGCTGCTGCGCAACTTCGTGCGCGATCTTCTGGGCAGCACCCCGGTGCCGGAGGCCTTTGCCGCCATCGAGACTCTGGACGCGCGTCTGCAGCCCGAGGCCGCCCTGGCCGTGCTGCGCGAAACCGTGGCGAGCGCAGGCCAGCTCTCGCTGCCGGAGTTCGTCACGCTGCTCGGCGAATACCAGGCCAACTACAACGCCCTGATACGCCATGCGCCGCACGCGATCAGCACGCCGACGCGCCTGTTCCGCGCCACCCGCAAGCAGCAGTTCCCGCTGCTGACCCCCTTCGCCATGCCGGATGGCGGCCACCTGGAGGTGGTGGCGATGGACGAGGATCACTTCTCCATCGTTCAGGGCGAGGCGCTGCGCGCGATCGTGGCTCAGGTGTTGCGCCAGGGCAGCGGAGCGGACCAAACGTTGGCCGAACAACCGCTGCGCTGAGCACGCCCCCCGATAAACCTCGCGATACGCACCCGGCCGCTCAATCCCGGCGCCCGCCGCTGGCGGCGCCGCGGTGTGACCGTGCCGGACACGGCTGCCCGCCGCTCTGGCGGGCAGCACACCGGATACCCTACGGAGTTGTTGCATGACCAACAAAACTGAGCTTTCTCCCGGCTCGCCCCTGCCGACGGGACAGGCCCCGTCCCAAGCCGCGGCTTCCGGCCGCGGCGCTCGCAAGGGGCGCCTGATTCTGGCCCTGATCCTGCTGGCGACGGCGGCGGTGGCCGGCCGCATGTGGTGGCGCAGCCATTACTTTGAAGAAACCGACAACGCCTACCTGGCCGGCCACGTCAGCACCATCTCGCCGCGCATTGCCGGGGTGGTGCACAAGGTGCTGGTGAGCGACAACCAGCTGGTGCGCGCCGGCGACCCCTTGCTCGAACTGGACGCGGCCGACCAGGAAGTGAAGATCGCCCAGATCAAGGCGCAGATCGCCCAGACCGACGAGCAGGTGCGCCAGATCGCCGAACAGCTGGAACAGTCCCGTGCCGAAGCGCAGGCCGCGCAGGCGCTGGTGGCGCGCGCCGCGGCGCAGTTCCAGCGCAACGACGCCGAAGCCAGGCGGGTGAGCGCACTGCACGACGTGCAGCTCAAGTCGGTGTCGAAGTCCGAGCTGGAAAGCGCCATCGCCGCGCGCGACAGCGCCGCGGCCGAGGCGCAGGCGCAGCAGTTCCAGGCCAAGGCCGCCAGCGCCAAGAGCGGATCGGTGGAAGCCGCCCGCGCCGCCGCGCTGGCGCAGAAAAAGGTGCTCGCCGCCCAGCTGCGCGACGCCGAACTCCAGCTCAAGTACACCCGCATCGTCGCCCCGGTCGACGGCCGCATCGGCAAGAAGAGCGTGGAGGTGGGTACGCGGGTGCAGGCCGGCCAGCAGTTGCTGGCGATCGTCCAGGACGGGGTCTGGGTGAACGCCAACTTCAAGGAAACCCAGCTGCACGACCTGTACCCCGGCCAGCAGGCGACGGTGAAGATCGACGCCTTCCCGGGGCAGGCGTTCAGCGGCAAGGTCGACAGTTTCGCGCCGGCGTCGGGCGCGCAGTTCGCGCTGCTGCCGCCGGATAATGCCACCGGCAACTTCACCAAGATCGTGCAGCGTATCCCGGTGAAAGTGCTGCTCGATCCCAACGACATCAAGGCGATGGGCGGGCGTCTGGCGCCCGGCATGTCGGCGTTCGTGGAAGTCGACCTGCGCCAGGGTGCTCCAGCGGCAGGCACGGTGCGCTGATGGCGGCCATGGCTGAAAAAACCGCCGTCGCCGCGCGCCCCATGCCGCCGCCCGCCGCCGTGCTGCCGCTGCCCGAGCCGGCGGTCGACACGCGCACCTGGATCGCCATTTTTGCCGCGATCCTCGGGGTGTTCATGGCGATCCTGGATATCCAGGTCACCAACGCGTCGCTGCGCGAGATTCGCGGCGCGCTGTCGGCCACGGTGGAGGAGGGGTCGTGGATGACCACCTCTTACCTGGCGGCCGAAGTGGTGGTGATTCCGCTCACCGCCTTCTTCGTGCGGGTATTCGGCGCGCGGGTCTACATGTTTGGCAATGTCGTGCTGTTCCTGGTGTTTTCCACGCTGTGCGGCTACGCCTGGAACCTGCCGTCGATGATCGTGTTCCGCGCACTGCAGGGCTTCACCGGCGGCGCGCTGATCCCGACGGCGATGACGCTGATCCTGACCCGGCTGCCGCCCTCCAAGCGCACCATCGGGCTGGCGTGGCTGATGCTGTCGAGCACCATGGCGCCGGCCTTTGGCCCGACGCTGGGGGGAGTGCTGACCAACTTCTACGGCTGGCCGTCGATCTTCTTCATCAACTGGGCGCCGGGCGTGCTGATGCTGGCCGGGCTGGCCTACGGCCTCAAGCGCGAGCCGCTGCAGTTGAAGCTGTTGCGCGAGGCCGACTGGCTGGCGATCACGGCGATGACGGTCGGGCTGGGGTCGCTGATCGTGTTCCTCGAAGAAGGCAACAGCAAGGACTGGTTCGCGTCCGATCTGATCCGCGCCTGCGCGCTGGCGGCGCTGCTGGGCATCGTGGCGTGGGTGGCCATCCTGCAGAGCCGCGGCAAGCCCTTCGTCAACCTCGCGCTGTTCGCGCGCCGCACCTTCGGCGTGTCGTCGCTGGTCGGCGCGGCGGCCGGCATGGGGCTGTACGGCTCGACCTTCGTGCTGCCCCTGTTCCTGTCCGAGATCGCCGGTTACAACTCGCTGCAGATCGGCGAGGTGATCATGTGGATGGGGCTGCCGCAGATCGTGATGATGCCGCTGGCCGCGGCGTTCGCGAAGCGCTTCGACAACCGCGTGATCTGCTCGCTCGGGCTGCTGCTGTTTGCCGGCTCCTGCTTCATGAACGCCACCATGGACGCCACCACCGGCTACGACCAGCTGGTGTTCTCGCAGGTGCTGCGCGCGCTCGGCCAGCCGCTGATCGTGCTGACCTTGTCGAACTTTGCCATCCACCGTATCGAGGCGGCCAACCTGTCGTCGGCGTCCGGCCTGTACAACATGTCACGGATTCTCGGCGGCGCGGTCGGCACCGCGGTGCTGGCCACCACCATCACCTGGCGCGAGCACTTTCACTCGGCGCGTATCGGCGAGTCGGTGTCGCTGTTTTCCGACGCCGTGCAGGAGCGCCTGGGGCAGCTCACCAGCCAGTTCCTGGCGGGCAGCGGCGACCCGGTGGCCGCCCGGCAGCAGGCGCTTGCCGCCCTCGATCACCTGGTGCGCCGCGAAGCCTACGTCTTGGCCTACACCGACAGCTTCTTCATTCTGGGCTGCGTGCTGTTGGCCTCGATTGCCGTGATGTGGCTGGCCGACCGGGTGGTCGCCGGCGGCAAATGACCGCCTGGCGTAACGATTCAAGAGAAAGACCATGTTGAAAAAAACCATGATCTGCACGGCGCTGGCCTCGCTGCTGGCGGGCTGCGCCACCCCGGCGCTGCAACCGCCGGCGCCGACCGAGCTGGTGCCGGCGAGCTACCAGCACGCCGGCGCGCCAGCGGCGCACGACCTACCGCGCCAGTGGTGGCGGCTGTACCACGACGCCACGCTGAACCAGCTGGTGGAAACCACGCTGCGCGACAACCCCTATACCCAGGTGGCGCACCTGCGCCAGATCGCCGCCGAGGCGCAGACCCGGCTGGCCAACGCCGACCGCTTGCCGCAGCTGAACGCCGGCGTCGGTTTCAGCAACTCGCGCACCTCGACCAATACCGCGCTGGGCCAGATCCTGGGCCATCAGACCATCAGCGGCGACAAGATCACCACCGGCTTCGACGCCGCCTGGCAGATCGACGTGTGGAACCGGGTCGGCTACGCCGTGGCGGCGGCCAAGGCCGGGGTGGAGGCGGAGCAGGCCTTCGCCCGCATGGTCGAGCAGACGCTGAGCTGGGAGGTGGCGACCACCTACTGGCAGTACCGCCTGGCCGAATCCGACCTGGCGCTGTTGACCGACATCCGCCAGCAGCGCGCCGAGGCCGAAAGCGTGCAGACTGGACGCTTCGACGCCGGGCTGAGCAGCGAGCTCGACCTGGCGCGGGCGCGCCTCGAACTCAAGAATGCCGATGTCGAGATCGAGGACGCCCGCAAGCGCCTGAGCCTGGCCGAGCACGAGCTGGCCACGCTGACGGTCAAGCCGGTGGCGGCATTCAGCGTGCCGCGCGATGCGGCGTACCGTCTGCCGGATGTGCCCGCGATCAGCCCCGGCCTGCCGGCGTCCATCTTGCGCCAGCGCCCGGACCTGGCGCAGTCGGCGCAGAACATCCGCGCCTTGCTGGCGCAGAAGGAAATCGCCGACACCGCGTTCTACCCGTCGATCAGCCTCACCGGCAACTTCGGCTTCGCCTCGATGGAGCTGCGCAACCTCACCAACAGCGATTCGCGCCAGTTCACCCTGGGGCCGCTGGCCATCTCGCTGCCGATTCTCGACGGCGGCCGCCTCCGCGCCAACCAGAAAATCGCCGGCGCACGCTACCAGGAGGCGCTCAACGTCCACAAGGTGCAGCTGTTGATCGCGCTGCGCGAAGTCGACGATGCGCTGACCGAGGTGGAATCGTGCCGCACCCAGGCCGGGCTGCTCGACGCGGCGCTGGAATCGGCGCGGCGCGTGTCCCTGCTGGCCAAGGCGCGCTACGACAAGGGCGCAGTCAACTACCTGGAAGTGACCCAGGCCGAGCGCGACCTGTCGACGGCCGAGCTCAAGTTCCGGCGCAACCAGCTGAAGGGGCTGCTGGCCTCGACCCAGCTGGTGTACGTGCTGGGCGGCGGCTGGCAAGACGAGGCGACGCCGACGCACTGAGCGGCGGCACCCTACAGGAATCCGTACCCAAACTACCTACTTGTGTTCATTTTTTATCGGGTGAAACCATGTTCTATCAGAAAAATCTGCCGCTCTGGGAGCGGGTGCTGCGCGTCCTCGCCGGGATCGTCGTGATTGCCGTGACTCTGTCTCTGCCACTGGCGGGCTGGCTGCGCACGCTGATCATCGCTAGCGCTGCCGCCTTCCTGTTCTTCGGCTTCATCGGCTTCTGCCCGGCTTGCGCCCTCGTCGGCCGCAAACTGGACGCCAAGAAATAACCGGCGGCTACCGGGCCGATGCGGCCCGTTACCCTCATACAGAGCAACACACCATGATTCAAACCATCGACACCATCATCATCGGCGGCGGGCAGGGCGGCCTCGCCACCAGCTATTACCTGAAGCAGCAGGGCCGCGAGCACCTGATCCTCGAGCAATCCGACCAGGCCGGTTCGGCCTGGCGCGACGGGCGCTGGGATTCCTTCACGCTGGTCACCCCGAACTGGGCGTTCCGCCTGCCGGGAGCCGAGTACAGCGGCGACGCGCCGGGCGGCTTTCTGCAGCGCGATGAAGTGGTCGACATCTTTGCCGGCTACGCCGGGAAGTTCGATCTGCCGCTGCGGCTCAACACCCGGGTGAGCGCGGTCGAAGCCTGCCCGGAGGGCGGCTTCTGGGTGCGCAGCGCGGACGCCACCTACCAGGCCCGCCACGTGGTGGTGGCCACCGGGCTGTTCCAGACGCCGCGCATCCCAAGGTTGGCCGAACACGTTCCGGCCGACGTCGTCCAGCTGCATTCGGGCGACTACCGCAACCCGGCCCAGCTGCCCGAGGGTGGCGTGCTGGTGGTCGGCAGCTCGCAGTCGGGCTGCCAGATCGCCCAGGAACTGCACCAGAGCGGCCGCCCGGTCTACCTGTGCACCAGCGGGGCGGGGCGCATTCCTCGCACTTATCGCGGCCGCGACATCTTCGCCTGGGCGGCGCAGATGGGCTTTTCCGAGCGCACCGTCGACCAGCTGCCGAGCCCCAAGGCCAAGTTCGCCGCCAACCCGCACATGGCCGGCAAGACCGACGGCGGCAGCCTCAACCTGCACCAGTTCGCGCGCGACGGCATCCGCCTGCTGGGGCGTCTGCAGGATGTGCAGGACGGTAAGGCGCTGCTGGCCGGCGACCTGCACGACAACCTGGCCAAGGCCGACAAGTTCGAGGCCGACATGCTGCAGGGCATCAACGCCTACATCGCCCAGGCCGGCATCGAGGCGCCGCTCGAAGCCGTGCCGCGCTGGCTGGACGGCTATGCGCTGGAGGCGCCCCGCGAGCTCGACCTCGCGGTGAGCGGCATCCGCACCATCATCTGGGCGATCGGCTACGACTTCGACTTCGGCCTGGTGAAATTCCCGATCTTCGACGAGGACGGCTACCCCATCCAGCACCGCGGCCGGACCGCGCAGCCGGGGCTGTACTTCGTCGGCCTGCCGTGGCTCCACAAGCAGAAATCGGGCCTCCTGGCCGGGGTGGCAGAGGACGCCGCCCACATCGTCCAGAGCATCTGCGCCGAGCCGGTCGGCGCCGCGTGAGCTTCGCCGTCGGTCGGGCCTCCTGCGGACTGGCCGACGGGCTGTGCGGTAAGCTTGAGTCGAAGGGGGCAGGGCGATGCTGATCGACGACACCCCCGTCAGCCTGCGCCTGGAGCGGCTGCGCCCGGGCATCGGGCCGCAGCTGTTCGCCGGGCCGCAGCCCGTAGAAGTGCCGGCCTGGCCGGGAACCGCGTTGCGCCAGCTGTCGCTACGGCGACTGGATACGCTGCTGGACGGGCTGGCGCTGGCCGGCGTGGTGCCTGCCTGCGCGCAGGCCATCCGCCCCCATCAACTGGCCCATCTAGCCGGGCGGCTATGCGCCGAAGCCGCGCTGCACGCGCTCACCGGCCGCTACCACTCTATTGGCCGGCAGCCTGACGGCGCGCCCTGCTGGCCGGCGGGCGTGCTGGGCTCGATCACCCACGATGCGCACGGTGCGCTGGCGCTGCTGGCGTACCGAAGCGACTACCGCTGGCTGGGCATTGACGTGGAGCCACTGCTCGACGACGCCGGCTGCGAGGCGGTGCGCCATGCCTGCCTGACACCTCGCGAGCGCCGCTGGCTGGCGGCGGCCCGGCGGCCGGCGGCAGAAGCGACGCTGCGCTTCTCGGCCAAGGAAGCCTACTACAAGGCCGTGCACCCGGTGCTGGGCGGACCGATGGGCTTTCTCGACGTCGAGCTTGCCCCGCTCGAGCCCGACCGCCAGACGTTTCGCGTCGTGCCGGCGGCCAACCCCGAGGCACGCGACGGCCTGCCCGTCCTCGAAGGCCGCTTCGTGGAAGAAGGCGGCCGCGTGGTGGCCGTTATCGCGGTCTAGCTGCCGCGAGGCGGAAACCTCCACTGCGGTTGCCGAAATACGCGCCGGCGCGGGAGCGTGATGGCCGAGGGGCCGCGTGAAAGGAAGCGCTACGGCGCCGGGAGGGGGCATGTTCGGGATGCCTGCGTTCATCATCGCCTGACTGGCTGATGGATTGGCCCCGGGAGAGGGCATGAAAAACACGGCACGATAATGACGTTGGGCTACAATCGAGGCATGAAAACCCGACTCTATCCTCGTTGGCCGTTCGTCCCGTGCCGCCACCACGGCACTCCAGGGCAAGGGGTGCCGGCTGTCGCGGCCGTCCTGATGACGTTCACCTCGTGGTTGGCGATAGCGCTTGCCCTGCTGGCGGGGCCGGCTTTCTCCGCTCAGGCCGCGACCATCGAATTTGTTGCGCAGGCAGATGGCACCACGCGGGTCGATCTGTTCGGCGACAAACCCTGGTCGGAAACAATCCTGGTGGACATGTTCCCCCGCGAGGCAATGGCCTGGTCAAATCAGCAATGGCCGGTGATCCAGGACATCGACAGTGGGAAGCGCACGACGATCGGCCTGCTCCGGCTCTACCCGGGGCAAAGGCTGACCGGCCGCACCCACGCCAAACCCGGCAAGTCCAGCGCGCCTTCCCAGGGCTACTATCCCTACCAAGTGCCGGCTGATGCGGGCACGTTCTCCGAGGATGGCCGCTATCGTCTGAGCAGTTTCCAGGAACATATGATCGTGGCCAGCCGGGGAGGGGTGATCGCCGCCCTGGAGGCTACCGACCTTCCTTCGGCGCGTTTCCTGCGCATTGTTCATGACGATGGGTCGGTCGGAAGTTACCTGGGCCTTGCCCCGTATCCCGCCAGTCAGCCAGGTGTCCACGTCGATGCCGGCCAGCCCTTGGGGGTGAATCTGTCCAACCTGGAGTTTCAGTTCAGTGTCGAAATTCCGACGACCCGTTTTGTGCCGGGCGACCAGTACACGCTACAGCCGATAGCCAAGTGGGTTCGCGAGGACGGTCAACGCGCCGCCCCCCAGCCGCCATCTGCCGCAATGCAGGGCAACGCCGATAGTCTGGCAAGGCTTAGCAGGCTGCCTGATGGGCGAGAAGGAGCCGCCGCCTCGATCCCCATCCCGCCGTGGGCCAAACGCCTTCTCGTTATTGTCCTCGTGGCCAGCCTGCTGTGGTTCCTGTGGACCCTGCGCGTTCCGCGCCGGGCACGGTCCGAGCGCTTGCGGGAAGGGGAAACGTCCTACCGGCATTCGGCCTACCAACCGGGGCGCGCCAACGAGCCGCATTTGGATGCCTACGCCCGCCTGCTGCGCGCCGTGCATGGCGATGTGTCCCGTGCGGAAGCGCTGATGAATTATGAAATCAAACGCGGATCGAAGCGTTCCCGTGCCGCCCTGGATGCGCTCGATCGTCTCATCCGGGATCGTGGCTATTGAGGGCATCCGTTGCGTTGTTCCAAGGGGAGAGGGCTTCGTCTGGCGATACCCAGTCGCTGGTTTGTTCGCTAAAGTGAGCCATTGACCGAAAAATTGCCTCAATCAGGCCAGGCCCCCGTTAAGCCCTATGCGTATCCCACCGCTGAAAAGCATTATTGCGTTCGAGAGTGTCGCAAGAACAAAAAGCGTCAATCGCGCGGCCGAAGAGCTGGGCCTGACGGCATCCGCCGTGAGCCATCAGATTGCCAACCTCGAATCGAAGATTGGTCGCCCCCTGTTTACCCGCATGGGAAGAGGCCTGGTGCTGACCCCCATCGGTGAACAGTATCTCTCCGAGGTAACGGGGTCGCTGGCCGATCTCAGCCGCGCCACGGAACGCGCGGCCAATCAGAGCGAGGTCGACATTCTGCGGGTGCATTCCAGTCCCAGCTTCGGGCTGATGTGGCTGCTGCCGCGCCTGACCTCGTTCCAGGAGATGAACGGCGATATCCAGTTGAACCTGGCCTGCTCGTACGAGGATGTCTCGTTCACGGGCGGCTATTACGACGTCGATATCCGTTATGGCTATGGGTACTGGAAAGACGTCGAAGTCAGGACGCTGCGCAATGAATACATCACTCCGCTGGCCTCGAAGGATTACCTCGCGAAATACCCGATCAAGACGCCGGAGGACTTGCTCGGCCAGCGCCTGATTTTTTCCGAGACACCGTTAGTGAAGTGGCAACAATGGTTCGGCCGCCACGGCGTAGCGGCTGCGCATACCACGTTCGACTTTTCATTCGACCGCTCCTACATGTCGCTGGAGACGGCCGCGCTGGGCATCGGCATCGCGCTGGAGAGCACGCTGCTGGCCTCGGTGCATCTGCAGCGCGGCACCCTGGTTCCCGTGTTTGGCGAACTCTATGCCGTCGAAGTGGGTGCACACCATCTGGTTTGTCCGTCGCAGAATGCCGATCTGCCCCGCGTGGCCCGATTCATCGAGTGGATTGAAAAGCAGTTGGGCCCCAAAAAAACCTGAGCTTTCGCCTTTTCCGCTCTTTTCTGCCATAACACGCTTCCTGGTCGGGGGCGTGTTTCCTGTCGCGAGCAAATCCGACAACCGATTTCACACCTGAAAATTTCTCAGCAATAGTTGAACGGGACTGCGTTGATCCTCCTCGTTGCCGGATGCAAAGTTGAGCCACAACAAAGTCACCTGGAGACAATGATGTTGCTCGAAAACAAGGTAGTGATCGTAACTGGCGCGGCTTCTCCGCGTGGCATCGGCAAGGCGACCGCCAGAGTGCTGGCCGCCAACGGCGCGCGCGTCGTGATTCTGGACCTGCGCGAAGAGGATGCCGTGGCGGCGGCGCGCGACCTGGGCGAAGGCCACCTCGGCCTCGCCTGCAACGTCACCCGCAAGGAAGACTGCCTGGTGGCCGTGGAGGCCGTGCTGCAGAAGTATGGCCGGGTGGATGGCTTGATCAACAATGCCGGCATTACCCAGCCGCTGCGAGTGATGGACATCGCGGCGGAGAATTTCGACGCCGTGGTCGATGTGAACCTGCGCGGCTCCCTTTACATGTCGCAGGCCGTGATCCCGCACATGAAGAAGCAGAGCAGCGGCAGCATCGTCTGCATGTCGTCGGTGTCCGCGCAGCGCGGCGGCGGCATCTTCGGCGGCCCGCACTACAGCGCCGCCAAGGCCGGCGTGCTGGGCCTGGCGCGCGCGATGGCGCGCGAACTGGGCGGCGACAACGTGCGCGTCAACTCCATTACTCCGGGGCTGATCCAGACCGATATCACCGGCGACAAGCTCACGCCGGAAATGCGCGCGGAGATCATCAAGGGCATCCCGCTCAACCGGCTCGGCAACGCCGAGGATGTGGCCAATGCCTGCCTGTATCTGATCAGCGATCTCTCTTCCTATCTGACCGGGGTGACACTCGACGTCAATGGCGGCATGTTGATCCACTAAAACCGATAACGAGCCCGTCGCCATGAACGGCGGGCCGCCATGCCCGGAATGAAACCGGAGCATCTCTGGAGGAGAAAACCATGAAGTCAAAAAGCATCGCCGCGCCCAGTGCCGGCGGCATCACGATGCCTCATCAATCGGCGGATGCCGAGGCCAGACTGTACGCCAAGGTGCAGTGGCGGCTGATCCCGTTCCTGATGTTGTGTTACCTGGGCGCCTATCTCGATCGCGTCAACGTCGGCTTCGCCAAGCTGCAGATGCTCAACGACCTGAAGTTCAGCGAGACCATTTATGGCCTTGGCGCCGGCATCTTCTTCCTGGGCTATTTCTTGTTCGAGGTGCCCAGCAACATCATTTTGCATCGAGTGGGGGCGCGCAAATGGCTCGCCCGCATCATGCTCACCTGGGCGTTGATCTCGGCAAGCTTCGTGTTTGTCAAAACCCCAACCTCGTTTTACGTCATGCGCTTCCTGCTCGGCATGGCCGAGGCGGGCTTTGCGCCAGGGGTCATCCTCTACCTGACTTACTGGTTTCCGTCGGTACGCCGCGCCAAGGCCTTGTCGATGTTCTTCATGGCCATTCCGCTGGCGGGGATCGTTGGCGGCCCCTTGTCCGGCTATATCATGCAAGCCTTCCAGGGCTATCACGATTTGGCGGGCTGGAAATGGCTGTTCATGCTGGAGGCGCTGCCGTCCCTGGTGCTCGGCGTGGCGATCCTGTTCTATCTGGAAAACGGCATCGATGAGGCCAAGTGGCTCAACGACCAGGAAAAGGCGCTGCTCAAGCACAATGTCGCCAGCGAGGGCGCGCACAAGGTCGAGCACCTGTCGATTGCCGCCTTTGTTCAAGACCGTCGCTTGTGGCTGATGGCGGCCATCTACTTCTGTGTCGTGCTCGGCCAGTACGGGCTCACCTTCTGGCTGCCCACCATCGTCAAGAAAGCCGGCGTGCAAGACCCGCTCTGGGTTGGCGTCCTCACCGCGCTGCCGTACATCTGCACCATCATCGCGTTGCCGCTGATCGGCATGAGCGCGGACCGTCGCCGCGAGCGGCGCCTGCATCTGGCGGTTCCCATGATCTTGTCCGCCGCTGCGTTCTTGCTGCTGCCCCAACTGTCTTCCGTCAGCGCCTCGATTGCCTGCCTGAGCGTGGCCGCCGCGGGGATCCTGTCCGCCTCCTCGATGTTCTGGGCCTTGCCGAGCGCCATGCTGGGGGGCGTATCCGCTGCCGCCGGCATTGCCGCCATCAACTGCATCGCCAACCTGGCGGGCTTCTTTTCGCCGGCCATCGTCGGCTGGCTCAATGATCTGACCGGTCATTCCACCGCGGGCCTGGTGTTTATCTCGCTGGTCGTCTTCTTCGGTGTGGCCTTGGTGTTCCGCGTCCCTGCCAAGACCGTCAACCGCTAATCACTCGAACCCAAGGCGGGCATTCGCCCGCCTCCTCTATCACTGGAGACCAACATGGACAGTCCGTCGCATAAGCCGACGCCGACTCTGGCTGATCGCGCCTATCGAATTCGCCGTTACGCCCTGCAGATGGGGGAAGTGCAAGGCCAGGGCTACGTGGGCCAGGCCCTTGGCTGGGCCGACGTGCTCGCCGTCGCCTACGGCCACGCCATGAATTACCGGCCGGAAGAGCCGGAATGGGAAGGCCGGGACCGCTTCCTGCTTTCGCATGGCCACTACGCCATTGCCCTTTACGCAGCCTTGATCGAAGCCGGCATCATCCCCGAATCCGAGCTGGAAACCTACGGCAGCGACGATAGCCGCCTGCCCATGTCCGGCATGGCCACCTACACCCCCGGCATGGAAATATCCGGCGGCTCGCTGGGGCAAGGTTTGCCCATCGGAGTGGGGATGGCACTGGGGCTGCGGTTCAAGAACAACCCGGCCTTCGTCTACAACTCGATGTCCGACGGCGAGCTGGACGAAGGCTCGACCTGGGAGGCGGCGATGTCCGCGGCCCATCACGGCCTGTCGAATCTGATCTGCCTGGTCGACATCAACAACCAGCAGGCCGACGGCCCCTCCAGCAAGGTGCTGGGCTTCGAGCCCTTGGCAGACAAATGGGCCGCCTTCGGCTGGCACGTGCAGCGCATCGACGGCAACGATCTGCCCGCCGTGATCGAGGCCTTCGATACCGCCCGCAACCTGCAAACGGCCCAGCCGCGCGTCATCCTGTTCGATACCCTCATGGGCAAAGGCATTCCGTTCCTGGAACAGCGCGACAAGAACCACTTCATCCGGGTGGAGGCCGCCGAATGGCAGCAGGCCATTGCGATTCTCGACCAATCCCAGCAACAGGAGGCCGTATAAATGAACACCGCCGAAAAGAAACCGCGTCTGACCACCTCGGCGATGATTGCTTCCATTGCCGCCGAGGGCCAGCGTGTCAAAAGCGCACCATTCGGGAACGCCCTGGTCGAGCTGGCCGCCTCTCGCCCCGACATCGTCGGCATGACGGCCGATCTGGCCAAGTACACGGATTTGCACTTGTTCGCCAAGGCTTACCCGCAGCGCTTCTTCCAGATGGGCATGGCCGAACAACTCCTGATGGCCGCCGCTGGCGGCATGGCCAAAGAAGGCTTGTTGCCGTTTATCACCACCTACGCGGTATTCGGCACCCGGCGCGCCTACGACTTCATCCATCAGGTCATCGCCGAGGAAAACCTCAACGTCAAACTCTGCTGCGCGCTGCCCGGCCTGACCACCGGCTACGGCCCCAGCCACCAGGCTACCGACGATCTGGCCATGATGCGCGGCGTCCCCGGCCTCACCATCGTCGACCCCTGCGATGCGCTCGATGTCGAGCAGGCCGTGCCGGCCATCGCGGCCCACAACGGGCCGGTGTACATGCGCCTGCTGCGCGGCAACGTGCCGCTGGTGCTGGACGAGTACGACTACCGGTTCGAGCTGGGCAAGGCCAAGATGCTGCGCGACGGCCGCGACGTGCTGATCCTCTCATCCGGCTTCATGACCATGCGCGCACTCGAAACCGCGGAAGAATTGCGCAAGCACGCTATCGACGCCGCGGTGCTGCACAGCCCGACCATCAAGCCGCTCGATGCGGAAACCATCTTGCGCGAAGTGGCGAAACCGGGCCGGCTCGTGGTGGTGGCGGAAAACCATTCCGAGATCGGCGGGCTGGGCGAAGCGGTGGCGCGTCTGCTGCTGTGCTCTGGCGTGCGACCGGCCGCGTTCCGACAGATTGCACTGCCGGATGCCTTCCTGGACGCCGGCGCCTTGCCGACCCTGCATGACCGGTACGGCATCTCGGTCGAGGCCATGGTGACCCGGATCAAGAGTTGGCTATAGGCTCTGTTTAGCGATCTCTGATCGAAAAGGCTCCCGGCTCGTTGGGAGCCTTTGTCGTTGCTTGGCGTCATGTCCGTGATCGCCAGGAAATGTCGGCCCCCAATCAGGCGGTGAATGCGCGCAAGGCCGTCAACGGCACATGCAGGGCTTCGTCACGGGCAAATGCCTCGAGCAGGTAGTCGACGGTGGCGCGCACCCGTGGCGCAAGCAAGGCGCGGTGCGGGTATTGCAGCGCCATCTCGTAGGTGCCGGGGTGGTGGCAGTCGGCCAAGACCACCTTGAGCGAGCCGGCGCGCAGATGAGGCCAGGCGTGATGGATGCCCACCTGGGCGATGCCGAGGCCGGCCAGCGCCGCCTGCGCCAGGGCCTCGGGTGCCGATACGGTGATGACGGCGGGGGCAGGCTCCCGCTCGTCCAGGCTGCCGTCCGCCAGCCGGAAGCACCACGGCGAGAGCCGTCCGCCAAGAAAACGCCGGGCGATCAGGCGATGTTGTGGCAGGTCCTGCGGCGTGCGGGGAACCCCGTACCGGGCCAGGTAGGCGGGAGACGCGATCAGCACCATGTTCAGGCGGCAAATCAGTCGCGACACCAAGGCGGAGTCGACGAGCTGCCCGCCCCGGACCGCCAGGTCGTAGCCCTCTTGCACCAGGTCGACCCGGCGGTCGTCGAAGTCCACCTCGACGCTCAACGCGGGATGGCGCTCCAGCAAGCCGGGCAGGGCGGGCATCACCTGGTCGCGCCCGAAGGCGGCGCTGGTCGAAATGCGCACGCGCCCGGCCGGCACCACGCGCTGTGCGGCCACGGTATCCACCGCGGCGTCCAGCGCATCCAGTGCGATGCGCGCCTGTTCCAGGAAGGCGAGGCCCTCGGCCGTGAGCTTGAGCGAGCGGGTGGTGCGATTCATCAGGCGCACGCCGAGTCCCTGTTCCAGGCTGGCCACATTCTTGCTCACCGCCGCCGAGGAAATGCCCAGGCTACGTGCCGCGGCGGCAAAACTGCCGCTCTGGGCGGCCTGCACGAAGGAAAGGATGGCGCGCACGCGCTGCGATGAATCCATGGTGCTGCAACCGGTGTTGAATGCGTCATTATCAACTTGAAGTTATGGAATTATCAACCAGGCAATGCGTTATTTTCGTGAATCGACTTGTCCATAATCGGCGACATCCATCACCCGATCCGACAAGGAGAACGCAATGCTGATTTCGATCGTTTACGATAGTGTCCATGGCCATACCGCCAAACAAGCCCAGGCCGTGGCCGAAGGCGTAGGCCAGGTGCCCGGAGCCGAAGCGCAACTGATCGCCGTGGCCGACGGCCCGATCCAGTGGGAAACGCTGGCCGCCAGCGACGCCATCATCTTCGGTTCGCCCACCTATAACGGCACGGTCAGCGCCCGCCTCAAGCAAGTCATGGAAGATTCCACGGGCCCGGCGTGGGTGCCGCAGACCTGGCGCAACAAGATCGCGGCCGGCTTCACTAACTCCGGCGCCCTGCACGGCGACAAGCTCAACAGCTTGATCACCATGGCGTTGTTCGCGGCCCAGCACGGCATGATCTGGGTCGGGCTCGACCTGTTCCCCGGCCGCACGCCGGATGAACGCAACCGCATCGGCGGCTGGCTGGGCGCGATGGCGCAGTCCGACGACGTGTCGCCCGAACTGTCGCCAATCCCTAGCGACCTGCAGACCGCAGCCGACCTTGGCCAGCGTGTCGCCGAGATCACGCGCCAATTCAAGTAAGGAGGGCACGGCAATGTCCACTCTGAATCCATGCCATGCCGCCATCACCATGGACGATGTGCGCTCGGTCTCACCGGCGCTGGCCCAGCTCACTCAGGACGCGATCGTCGGCAAGCTGTGGCAGCGGCCCGATTTGCCTGCCCGCGAGCGCAGCATGGTGACGCTGGCCGCCTTGATCGCGTGCAACCAGCCCCTGGGCTTGCCGCATTACGTCAATCTCGCGCTTGAGCACGGCGTCAGCCCTGGCGAGATTTCCGAGATCGTCACGCACCTGGCGTTCTATGCAGGTTGGCCGAACGCCTTTTCCGCGGTGATAGCGATCAAGGACATCTTTGCCCAGCGGGGCATCGCCTTCGACCCGTTGTCTTCGGCTGGTTTTGACCTTGCCACGGGCACGGTTGCCGGCTTTGGCGAGTGAAAGTCCAGAGTTTTAGGCAAGCAATCCGCCGGATCCGGCTATGGGTGGGCACTCGGTACTCGGGACAATAGCGGGCATCGCAACCTCAGCCACTCAACGGAGAAATCGCCATGAGCAGAGCCAAAGCCTATGCCGCATTGAACGCCCACAGCGCACTGGTGCCCTTTGACATCGAGCGCCGCACCCCGGGTCCGGACGACGTGCAGATCCAGATCCTGTATTGCGGCGTCTGCCATTCCGACCTGCATACCGCGCGCAACGAATGGCACAACACCCTGTACCCGTCCGTGCCGGGCCACGAGATCGTCGGCCGCGTCGTCGCGGTGGGCGAGCGGGTGCGCCGCTTCAAGGTCGGGGATCTGGCTGGTGTCGGCTGTATGGTCGACAGCTGCGGGCATTGCCCGTCCTGCCACGACGGCGAGGAACAGTTCTGCGACCACGGCTTCACCGGCACCTACAACGGTCCGCTGCTCGGCGGGGAGAACACCTACGGCGGCTACTCGCAGAGCATCGTCGTCAAGGAGTCCTTCGTGCTGCACATCCGCCACCCGGAGCAGGATCTCGCCGGAGTCGCCCCCTTGCTTTGCGCCGGCATCACCACCTATTCGCCGCTGCGCCAATGGGGTACGGGCCCGGGCAAGAAGGTCGGCATTGTCGGCCTGGGCGGCCTCGGCCATATGGGCGTCAAGATCGCGCATGCGATGGGCGCCCATGTGGTGCTGTTCACCACCTCGGCCGGCAAGATCGACGACGGCAAGCGCCTGGGCGCGGATGACGTGTGCGTCTCTACCGATCCCGAGCAGATGGCGCGCCATGCCGGCCAGCTCGACTTCATCCTCAATACCGTCGCCGCACCACACTCGCTGGACCCTTATGTGGAATTGCTCAAGCGCGACGGCACGATGACGCTGGTGGGGGCGCCGGCCGAGTCGCACCCGGCGCCGAACGTGTTCGGGCTGATCTTCAAGCGGCGCCGCATCGCCGGTTCGCTGATCGGCGGCATCCGCGAGACGCAGGAGATGCTGGATTTCTGCGCCGAACACGGCATCACTTCCGATATCGAGCAGATTCCGATGGCCTATATCAACACGGCCTACGAGCGGATGCTCAAGAGCGATGTGCGTTACCGCTTTGTGATCGACATGGCGAGCCTGGCATGACGGCGTTGGCGATGCCGCCTGCCGTCTCGCGGCGGCAGGTGTGGAGCGCCGTCGGCTCGATGGCGCTGTGCGTGGCGATGCTGATCGCCGCGGAGTTCATGCCGGTCAGCCTGCTGACCCCGATCGCCGCTGATCTGCACGCAAGCCAAGGCATGGCCGGACAGGCGATCTCGATCTCCGGCCTGTTTGCCGTCGTCACCAGCCTGCTGATCGCCAGCATCGCCGGGCGCTTCGACCGCCGTCATGTGTTGATGACGCTGACCGGGATGATGCTGGCCCTTGGCCTGGCCGGCGTCGTCGGCATGTATGGGGCCACGGCGCTGATCTAACGCTATCTGTATGGCCTGACGTAATCATTGCCGCGAAGCAGGCGGGGAAGGCCGCCTGCTCGCCGTGGCGTCACGCCGAAAGGGTATCGATCCGTTGCATGTTTTCGTCGGCCGAGGCCCCTACACCCATGGCCTGGAGTAAGCCCATGATGTCGCGAGCCGGCGGCGCGCCGAACATCCGGTGATATTCGCGCCCGAACTGGGACGCACTTTCATAGCCGACGCGGAAGGCGGTGGTCGCCGCGTCCAGCCGGTCGTTGAGCATCAGCCGGCGCGCTTCGTGCAGGCGCAGTTTCTTCTGGTATTGCAGCGGGCTCATCGCCGTCAGCGCCTTGAAGTGGTGATGGAAGGTCGAGGCGCTCATCTGTACCGAGGCGGCGAGTTCTTCGACCCGCAAGGCCTTGGCGAAATTGGCCTGCAGCCAGTCGATCGCGCGCGCGATGCGGTGGCTCTGGCTGCCGGCCGTGGAGATTTGCCACAGATGGGCACCAAAATCGCTCATCAGCAGGCGGTACAGGATTTCCCGCAAAATCAGCGGAGAGAGCACCGGGATGGTTTCCGGCTCGTCGAGCAGTTCGATCAGGCGCAGAAACGATTTGAGAATCGCCGTGTTGGCCTGGCCGACCGCGATGCCGCGCGAGGTCGGCTGTGGGCGCGGGGGAGACAGATTGCCCTCCACCATCAATTCGGCCATCGCCTGCAGATCGATGGGCATCCACAGCGCCAGATAGGGTTGTTCCGGGCTCGCTGTCGTGATGTTCGCAATGGTCGGCACATTCACCGCGGTGACCAGAAGCTGGCACGCGTGATACGAGAGCGTTTCCTCGCCGAGCAATACCCGCTTGCTGCCCTGGACGATCAGCGCAATGCCGGGTTCGAAAATGCAGCGGATCGGCTCGGACGGCATTTGCAGCCGGTATAGCGTCAGCCTCTGGATGGGGGTGACATAGGGGGCCGCATCGCTGTTCACCCAATTGGCGATGGCGGCGGCCAGTTCCTGACGTACGGCTTCGAGCTGTTCCTGTTCGCGGGCCTGCTGTTTCAATTTCCACTCCTCAACGCTGCTGGCGGCCATGCTACATCAGCTGTTTCGTACTATCTTTCATTCTGCATGGAGGACGGAGGATTAGGCTAGAAAGTCACAGAATCCGACTATCCCCCGCCTGCGGACAGTCAGGACAATACCTTGAATTGTTTGCGTTCACTCGGAGCCACGTCATGATCACTCTCAACATAAACGGCCAGGCGATGCGTGTCGACGCCGCACCGGACACCCCGCTGCTCTGGGTGCTGCGCGACATGCTGCAGATGACCGGCACCAAGTTCGGCTGTGGCATGGCGCTGTGCGGCGCCTGTACCGTGCACCTCGACGGCCAGCCGATCCGCTCTTGCAGCACGCCGGTTTCCGCCGCCAAAGGCAAGAAGATCACCACCATCGAAGGCGTGGGCCACGACCGGGTTGGCCAGGCGGTGCAGCAAGCCTGGCAGCAGCTCGACGTGGTCCAGTGCGGCTACTGCCAGTCCGGCCAGATCATGAGCGCTGTGGCGCTGTTGCACAGCAACCGCAACCCGAGCGACGCCGATATCGACAATGCGATGGGCGGTAACGTGTGCCGCTGCGGTACCTACGTGCGCATCCGCGCCGCCATCCACGAAGCAGCCAAGCTGCTGGCCTGACCGGGAGAACACCATGACCAGCAGTATCGAAAATGTTAGCCGCCGCCGCTTCCTGCAAGGCGCGGCCGGCCTGACGCTGGCGATCTACCTGCCGGCAGCCAAGGCCGCCAGCGCCGCCCCAGCGGCTAAGGCAGGCGCGGCCGGCGCCAATGCGGCACATGCCGCCTTCGAACCGAACGCCTTCCTGCGCATCGGCGAGGACAACAGCGTCACCGTCATCTCCAAGCATCTCGAAATGGGGCAGGGCACCTACACCGGGCTCGCCACCATCGTGGCGGAAGAACTGGACGCGGACTGGAACCAGGTGCGGGTGGAAAGCGCGCCGGCCGACGCCAAGCGCTTCAACAACCTGTTCTGGGGGCCCGCCCAGGGCACCGGCGGCAGCACGGCCATCGCCAACTCGTGGGAGCAACTGCGCAAGGCCGGCGCCACGGCCCGCGCCATGCTGGTGGCGGCGGCAGCCAAGCAGTGGAACGTGCCGGCCGGCGAGATCACCGTCGCCAACGGCGAAGTGCGGCATGCCGCATCGAGCCGCAAGGCGAGCTTCGGCCAACTTGCGCGTGCCGCCGCCGAGCTGACGCCACCGACAGAGGTGAAACTCAAGGACCCGAAGGATTTCAAGCTGATCGGCCAGCGCATCCCGCGCAAGGACAACATCGACAAAACCACCGGCAAGGCCGTGTACACCCAGGACATCCACCTGCCGGGCATGCTCACCGCCGTGGTGGCCCACCCGCCGCGCTTCGGCGCCAAGGTGAAGTCGTTCAACGCCGCCAAGGCCAAAGCCGTCAAGGGCGTGGTGGCCGTGCTGGCCATCCCCACCGGGGTGGCGGTGCTCGCCCGCGATACCTGGAGCGCCAAGAAGGGGCGCGACGCGCTGGTGGTCGAATGGGACGAAAGCCAGGCGTTCAAGCTCGGCTCGGCGCAGATTCTGGCGCGCTACCACGAACTGGCCGGCCAGCCCGGAGCCGTCGCCCGCAAGGCCGGCGATGCCGAACAGGCCCTGGCGGGCGCCGCCCACACGCTGGAAGCGTCCTACGATTTTCCCTATCTCGCTCATGCGGCGATGGAGCCGATGAACTGCGTGGTGCACTGGAGCAAGGACGGTTGCGAAGTGTGGAACGGCGACCAGATGCAGACCGGCGACCAGATGGCGCTGGCCAAGCTGTTTGGCCTCAAGCCCGAGCAGGTGCGCATCCACACGCTGTATGCCGGCGGCAGTTTCGGCCGCCGCGCCAACAAGGACGCGGACTACGTGCTCGAAGCCGCCCATATCGCCAAGGCGCTCAACCGGCGCGTTCCGGTCAAGCTGGTCTGGCTGCGCGAGGACGACATGCGTGCCGGCTACTACCGCCCCATGTTCCACCATCGCCTGCGCGCCGGGCTGGACAGCCAGGGCCGTCTGACCGGCTGGCAGCATCGTCTGGTGGGGCAGTCCATCCTGGGCGGCTCGCCCTTCGCTGCCATGGTCAAGGACGGCATCGACCCGGTCTCGGTGGAGGGGGCGGCCAATCTGCCCTATACCATCCCCAATATCCTGGTGGATCTGCATACTCCGACCGATATCGGCGTGCCGGTGCTGTGGTGGCGCTCGGTCGGCTCGACCCATACCGCGTTCTCGACCGAGACTTTCCTCGACGAGCTGGCGCATACGGCGGGGCACGACCCGGTGGCTTGGCGCCTGGCCATGTTGGCCGAACACCCGCGCCATACCGCCACGCTCAAGTTGGCAGCCGACAAGGCCGGCTGGGGCACGCCGCTGGCCCCCGGCAAGCCGGGCGAACGGCGCGGGCGCGGCGTAGCGGTGCATGAGTCGTTCAACACCGTGGTGGCGGAGGTGGCCGAAGTGACGGTACAGCCGGACGGCAGCTTCCACGTGGATCGCGTGGTATGCGCGGTGGACTGCGGCATCGCCATCAACCCGGACGTGGTGCGGGCGCAGGTGGAAGGCGCGATCGGCTTCGCCCTGGCCCCGGTGCTGTACGGCGCCATCACGCTGAGCGACGGCAAGGTGGACCAGTCCAACTTCCACGACTACCCGCCGATCCGCATGGCGGACATGCCTCGCGTCGAGGTGCATATCGTACCCTCCGCCAACAAGCCGACCGGCATCGGCGAACCGGGCGTGCCGCCTTTGGCGCCGGCGGTGGCCAACGCGCTCGCGGCAGCGACCGGCAAGCGCATGCGCAAGCTGCCGATCAGCGCCGAACTGCTGAAGGTGTAACCATGAACAGTACCGACCGGCAGGTATTGGACGCGGCCTTGCGGTGGGCGGCGGACGGGCATCGCTTCGCCTTGGTGACCGTGGCGCGCACTTGGGGCTCGGCGCCGCGCCCGCCGGGTTCCTGGATGGCGCTGCGCGACGACGGGCAGGTGCAGGGCTCGGTGTCCGGCGGTTGCATCGAAGCGGACCTGATCGAACGCCTGCTGCGGGAAGGCTTCGCTTCGAGCGAGCCCTATGCGGTGAAATACGGTGTCACGCAGGACGAGGCGCGCCGCTTCGGCCTGCCCTGCGGCGGTACCATGGAACTGGTGATCGAACCCTCCCCCGATCTCGGAGCGCTGGAGACGTTGAGTGCGGCGATCGCACGCGGTGAACTGGCCCGCCGTACCGTCGTCATCGGCCAGGAAGGCTGTACGGTCACGGCAGCTTCGGCAGCGGAAACGCTCAGTTGGGATGGGCATACGCTGAGCACCATGCATGGCCCGGCCTGGCGCCTGCTGATCATCGGCGCCGGACAGATTTCCAGTTACCTCGCGCAGATGGCGCAGGCGCTGGATTACCAGGTGCTCATCTGCGACCCGCGCAGCGAGTACGCCGCGGAATGGCAGGTGCCGGGTACAAGGCTGTTGCCCGGTATGCCGGACGACGTGGTGCTGGAACTCAACCCCGATGCGCACACCGCCGTGGTGGCGCTGACGCACGACCCCAAGCTGGACGACATGGCCTTGCTGGAGGCGCTCAAGGCGCCGGCCTTTTACGTCGGCGCGCTGGGCTCCCGCCTCAACAACCGGCGGCGGCGCGAACGGCTGCTCGAGCATTTCGACCTGACGGCGGACGAAGTCGCCCGCCTGCACGGGCCGGTCGGCCTGCCGATCGGCAGCCGCACGCCGCCTGAGATCGCTCTGGCCGTGCTGGCCGAGATGACCGCGGTGCGCAACGGCGTGTGGTCACCGGACGGCTTGCGCCCGAAACGCGCTGCCGCCGAAGCCGGCTGCCGCGCCGCATGAGCGTCTCGCCCAAATCTCACCCGATCGTCGGCATCCTGCTGGCGGCCGGGGCCAGCCGTCGATTCGGAAGCGACAAGTTATCGCATAGGCTGCCGGACGGCACGCCGATGGCGGTCGCTGCCGCCGCCAGTCTTCTGCCGGTGTGTGCACGTGTCGTGGCGGTGCTGCGCCCCGGACGGGACGAATTGGCCGCAGCGTTGACGGCGGTAGGTTGTGAAATCGTGCTTTGCCCGGAGGCCGAGGGCGGCATGGGGCATAGTCTGGCCGCTGGCGTGCGCGCCACGGCCGATGCGGCCGGCTGGATCGTCGCGCTGGCCGACATGCCGTTCATCGCCAGCAGCAGCCATGCCGCCGTCGCCGCCGCCCTGCAGGCCGGCGCCAGCCTGGCCGCCACGCAATACCGAGGGCGACGCGGCCACCCGGTAGGCTTTGCCCGCGCCTGGCAGAACCCATTGGCTGGACTGACCGGTGACCAGGGCGGCAAAACCCTGCTGGAACAACACCATCAGAAGCTAACCCTGTGCCCCGTCGATGATCCTGGCGTGGTCCGGGATATCGATTATCCGCGAGACCTGATCGATGCCGGTTCGGGGACAAGCCCTTGTGAATGACTTGATCGTGCCAAGCACGTCACCGCTTTCAGGAAGGCATTTCGGCATGGCGTCATTATCGCTGAAAGCGGATAACGAACAGCCCGGCCCTCTGCTCTTGGGCTGCTGTCTAGGCAAAGGTGGGGCATGAGGGCTGGAGGTGCGCAAACACAAGCAAAGCAAGGCAGGAGGCATAAGCGGGCCTCGATCTGGGGTGGCTGCGTCAAACGAATTGGCGGATCAAATCCTTGCGTGGCAAGGGTTTCAGGCGATGGGAAAACTCAAACGGCCGGAGTCGATCAGAAAAACCGATGGAATCCGCCGCTCATCGGAAGCATAAGCTGGCCGTTTGGCCACTTTATGCTGCCTGTCACACAGCCGCTTGCTGCTCCGGCATGGAAAGATGTCGCGCCGAGCCCCTAATTGTGCGATCCATAACCGGCCCGGCTCGGGCGATGAGAACACGGGCACGGCAGCAAGACGGGAGAGTGTCGAAGGCTTCATCCGATAGCTACAGCCAGGCTGCCCCCTCACTGTTAGCCGTTTCCTGATATCCCAGGTGAGGGCACGCCTTGAAGCAGATCCCGGAAACCAGCGGATGCGTAGCCGGCACCTCGTACCGGACATACTGAAGAACGAAACTCCGTGACGCACCCACGGCCCGTCTTATTGCGAAGTCAAAACTTGCCAAGCCCCTCTTGCTGGGCAAAACGAGACATCACATAATAACGGGACACCTTGATGTCGTGACCCTTCGCCTTTATACAAGCGAAGTCGCACCTGTTCATGACAATCCAAAGGGCCGATAGCTCAGCTGGGAGAGCGCTGCGTTCGCAATGCAGAGGTCGGGAGTTCGATCCTCCTTCGGTCCACCATTCCCCCGATTTCCTGTTTTGTTGTGTGACTGGAAGCATAAAGTGGCCAAACGGCCAGCTTATGCTTCCGATGAGTCGCAAATTTCATCGATTTTTCTGATCGACTCCGGCCGTCGGAGCTTGTCTCATCACCTGAAACCATTGCGATACAATGGTTTGAGCCATCAGTGCCTTTGAACGCTCCATTCCACAGCGCGGCCAGCTTATGGTTCCGAATCGTGGTGCGTGGCCAGCTTATGCTTCCTGCCTTGCTTTCCTTGCATTTGCGCACCTTTACCCATCATGAGGCCCTTTCGAAAGGGCTGTTGCCCCATGAGCAGATGGCCCAGCTGTTTGATTAGAGAAACTTGGTGAGAACGCAGTGTGTGCAAGTTTTGCACACACTGCAGTTGACCTGCATGCCAGTGTTAGGCTGGTTGGCCCCTACGCGCGTCAATCATGTTGGTTCCCCGAGCTCCAAGTTTTAGAAACGCCAAACTGCTTCAGTGAATTTCAGCGCAGTCCAAACCAAGCCGTGACGACCTCGGTGAGGTATGCTACGAATGTGCTCTCTCACCCTTCTGACTGGCTCCTATTGAGCAGGCCCAGCGTCGCTTCAGGGTCGGAAATGCGCCTTTCGAGTGGCAAAAAGCCGACGTTCGACGCCGGTGATAGAGAAATGGCCGGTATGGGGCCCCTGAGCAGACGCTCAGGGCAAATAGGGCGTAGGACCGCTAAGGCCGAAAATCTGCCTGTCATTCAATTCGAAATCTGACGTTACGCTGTCTTTGTTTCAATAGGTACGACTTGAGTGACTGGCTGATTGCAATACGTTGCCCATGCTTGCATGAGCTGTCTACGCTGAGACAGTAGTTGGTCACGTGCATAGGCTGCTCGAGTCTGGTCATTGTTGACGTGTGCCAAGGCAAGCTCGGAAACTTCATCGGCAAATTCGGTGCCTTTGCAGCTGCGTGCCCAATCCTTGAACGTACTACGGAAACCATGCGTGGTGATATTGGATACCTGCATTCTGTCATACAAGGCTTTGAAAGCCTGATCGGACATCACACTCCCTTTCGGGGTAGGGAAGATCAATGGGTTGCCGACAATTCTGGGCAGCGTCTTCAACAGAGTGTATGCCGCATCGGACAAGGGGACGGTGTGACTTTTACTGGCCTTCATCCGTTCCGCACTCACAGTCCAGGTTCTGCCTTGCATATCAATTTCATCCCAGGTTGCGCCTCGAACCTCACCCGAGCGTGCCGCAGTGAGGATGGCAAATTCCAGAGCTTTGGCCGATGTGCCGCTGCGTTTGCGAAGCATGGCCATGAACGTGCCGATCTGACTGAAGGGAAGGGCAGCATGATGTTCAACTTTTTGAACCTTGCCTGGCGCGGGTAAGACGTGCTTCAGGTTACTCTGCCATGCGGCGGGGTTTTCACCTTCCCGATAGCCAGACACTTTGGACCAGTCAAGAATGGATTCAAGCCGGCCGCGAAGACGGCTGGCAGTTTCATTTTTGGCATTCCATAGTGAAGCCTTGCCACCCTCCTTGGTAGGCACCTCCTGGCGTAGTACGAGCAGAATGGCGTCATTATCGATGGAGGTGATTGGGAAGTTGCCAATCAGGGGGAAAGCGTAGGTGGTCAGCGTCGATGTCCATTGCTTGGTGTGTTTGTCATTTCGCCATTCGATCCTCTTGTCCTCAATGAAGGCAAGAGCACACTGTTCAAAGGTTTTGGACTTTCTTGCCGCGAGCTTGGCTTTTTGCTTCTCTTGAAGCGGATCGATACCGTTACGGATTTGCTTGCGAAGGGTACGCGCTGTATCTCGGGCTTCTGCGAGGGAGACTTCAGGGAATGATCCCAGGCCAATACTCAGGCGTCGGACGACCTCTTTACCACTTTGATTGATGCGGGAGCCCATGGCGGCGCAGAGAACCCAGGCGCGTGAGTTGCCGACGATGCGCAGGTACAAGCCATCGACACCCCCGACGGCATGCTTGCCATTGTCTTTGAGTTTCGAGACGGCAAGGGCAGACAATTCTTTTGCTTTTTTAGGTATAGAGTAATATCCTTGTACTGCATAGTGTCCTGCATAAAGTAGCGGATTTTAGAAGACCCTACAAGACGGTACTGGACATAAATATCAGTAACATATTGATATTAAAATTAATTTTTAGACGTTGCTGGACTGCAAAAGACGACGGTTGCAAGGACCCCCTCTCCGCCAGAATTCAAAAAAGCCCGCTGAATGCGGGCTTTTTGCTTTTCCGGCGTGGCGCACACTCGGATGCCGCCGGGATACCCTGGCTGCGCGTGCCGGACAGGGGCGGGGTGGCTTGGGGTGTCGCCAATTTTACCCCACGCGCCGCCACTGACAGTGCTATCTTCTTATCATCTCCTCATACAACTGAAAGGCATGTTGTGGCCCTTGAGTTTCAACCCGTCCACGCCGGCGCGCGTTTGTCCGAGCAAGTGGCTGAGGCACTGGCCGAGGGTATCCATTCGGGCGCCTTGCAGCCGGGCGACAAGCTGCCGTCCGAAGCCCAGCTGGTCGATCAATTCAAGGTGAGCCGCACCGTGATTCGCGAAGCGGTGTCCCAGTTGAAGTCGCTGGGTCTGGTCATTTCGCGCCAAGGCTATGGGGTGCTGGTGCAGGAGCCGGGGATTCGTCCGCTCTCGTTCGATGCGGCGCATACCGCCTCGATGGAGGCGGTGGTGCAGATGGCCGAGGTGCGGCGCGTGCTGGAGGCCGAGGCAGCCGGCCTGGCGGCGGCGCGTCGCAGCGAGCAGGATCTGGCGGCGATCCGCGCGGCCGTGGCCGCACTGGCCGAGGCGGCGCAAAGCGGTCGCGACGGGGTGGAGGAAGACGTGAACTTTCACCGCAGCATCGCCGCGGCCGCCGGCAACCCGTTCCTGATTTCGACGCTGGATTACCTATCGCAGTACCTGCGCGGCGCCACCCAGGTGACGCGGGCCAACGAAGCGCGCCGCGAGGATTTCTTCAAGGAAGTGCAGGACGAGCACAACGCCATCGTCAGCGCCATCGAACGCGGCGACCCGGCGCGCGCGCGCAAGGCCGCCGCCTCCCATATGGATAACGCGATTCGCCGCATCCGCGCTGCCGACCCGGCGTTCTGGGACCAGGAAGGCGAGAAGCTGGCGCAAACGCTGCGCATGCGCTGACGTTCAGATAGATGCGGCGGGCCGCCTCACCCCGCCGCCGCATCTCCCTTTCCGCAGACGGCCGAGACGGTCGTATCGACCGTGCTCAAGGCACGGCCCGGCAAATCGACCGCACCGACTTCGCCTCGGGCGCGGCGTTCCCGATCAAATCCCACCGCTATCCGCCATGGCGAACCGCGCCGCGGCATGGTCCGGCTTGACGCTGCCGCCGTGCCGCAGCGGCACGGCTTCGGCCAACGTTGAGCCGGCTCGGGCCAGGCCCGGCATGCGGAAAAGAAAAATGGATGATCGGGAAAGGGTCAGGCGGGCCGAACGGCAGCGGGGAAATCGCCGCGGTACTGTTCGACGATGCTGCGGAAATCGGTGTCGGCCTTGAGCCCCAGGCATTCCCCGCGCGGCGACTCGAAGCGCGCCGGCCAGCTACCGACTATGCGGGCGATGGTGTCGTCGGGGACGAAGCGCACAAGGGAGCGCGCCTGGCTGCCGCCGACGCTTTCCAGCGCGTCGAGCATGTCCTGCACGCGCACCGTGAGGGCTGGTAGGTTGAGCGCGGTGCGGCCGCCGAAGGCCTCGCGGCTGGCTTCGAATACCGCGATCAGCCCGGCGATGGTGTTGGCCGGCGAGGCCAGCGCCACCTCGGTGTCGGGCGAGACCGGGCAGATCGCTTCCTGTCCCGCCAGGGGTTCGCGGATGATGCCGGAGAGGAAGCTGGAGGCGGCGCCGTTGGGGCGGCCCGGCCGCACCGAGACCGTCATCAGCCGCGCCACGCGGCCGTCGATGAAGCCCTTGCGGGTGTAGTCGGCCACCAGCTGCTCGCAGATGAACTTCTGCACGCCGTAGGACGACTGCGGCGTGGGCAGGGTGTCGTCGCGCACCACCGCCGGCAGAGGCAGCGCCGGGTCGCTGCCGAACACCGCCACCGAGCTGGAGAACACCAGGCGCGGCGCGTTGGCTGCAGCGCGCAAGGCGTCGAGCAGGGCGCGCGTGCTGTCGAGGTTGGAACGCAGGCCGAGCTCGAAGTCGGCCTCGCATTCGGACGACACCGCCGAGGCGAGGTGGAACACGCCGTCGAAACGCTCGCCGTTGAGCTGTTCGGCCAACTCGAGCACGGTGCCGACGCGCACCTGCACGCGCGGGTCGGCGCGCAGGTCGTCGGGTGCAGCCACCAGGTCGGCCAGCACCAGCCGTTCGATGGCGCGTCCGGCCAATTCGCCACGGGCGAGCAGGGTGCGCGCCAGCCGTGCGCCGATGAAACCGGCGCCGCCGGTAATCAAGAGCTTCATCGTTGGGCCTCCTTGTACGGCTGGAACCAGGCGAGTCCGGCCGAGGTGCCGTTGCGCGGGCGGTATTCGCAGCCGATGTAGCCGTCGTAACCCAGCTCGTCGAGTAGCGCGAACAGATAGGGGTAGTTCAGCTCTCCGCTGTCCGGCTCGTGGCGCTCCGGCACGCCGGCGATCTGCACGTGGCCGACGCCGGCTAGGTGGCGGCGCAGGCGCATGGCGATGTCGCCCTCCATGATCTGGCAGTGGTACCAGTCCATCTGCACTTTCAGGTTGGGCTCGCCTACCTCGGCCACGATGTCGTGCGCCTGCTGCTGGTGGCTGAGGAAGTAGCCCGGCATGTCGCGCTGGTTGATCGGCTCGATCAACAGTGTGATGCCGTGCTCCGCGCAGCGACGGGCGGCGTGGCGCAGGTTGGCGACGAAGGTGGCGCGCAGGGCGGTGAGGTTGGCGCCTTGTGGCACCAGTCCGGCCATGGCGTGCAGGCGGCGGCAGCCGGTGGCGTGTGCATATTCCAGCGCACGCTCCACCGAGGCGGCGAATTCCTCCTCGCGTCCCGGCAGGGCGGCGATGCCGCGCTCGCCCGCGGCCCAGTCGCCCGGCGGCAGGTTGAACAGCGCCTGGGTCAGGCCGTGGGCGGCGAGGCGGGCGGCGATGTCGGCCGCCGGGTAGTCGTAGGGAAACAGGTACTCCACGGCGCGGAACCCGTCTCGGGCGGCCGCGGCGAAGCGGTCGAGGAAGTCGTGTTCCGTGTACATCATGGTCAGGTTGGCAGCAAATTGCGGCATGGTGATCTCTTTGCTTCAGCTAATGAATGGTCAAGCAATGGGTAACCTGGATGGCGACATCGGCGAAGAGACCACGGACCAGGCGCCCGGAACGCAGCGTCGAATCGGGTCTCTGTCGCCGTGTTGACAACAGGTTTAGCGGTTAACCAGCTTGGCCGGCGTGCGCAATACCGCGATGGCGCCCACCACCAGGCTGCCGGCGAGCACGTACATGCCGGCGGCGGTGCTGCCCGTCATGTCTTTGAGTGTACCGATCAGGTAGGGGCTGACGAAACCGGCGAGGTTGCCGACCGAGTTGATCACCGCGATGCCGGCGGCGGCGGCCGTGCCGCCGAGGAAGGCCGTCGGCAGGGACCAGAACAGCGGGGCGCAGGTCAGCACTCCGGCCGCGGCCAGCGACAGGAACACCAGGGAGACGGCGGTGTTCTGGGTAAACGATGCCGCGACGACGAAACCGACGGTGCCCATCATGGCGGGGATCACCAGGTGCCAGCGGCGCTCGCGGCGGGCATCCGCGCTGCGGCCGAAGCCGTTCATGGCAATGATCGCGGAGAGGAAGGGGATGGCGCTCAGCACGCCGATGGACAGGTTGCTGGTGACCCCGGTCGATTTGATGAAGGTGGGCATCCAGAAGGTCAGTCCGTATTGACCCATCACGAAGCAGAAGTAGATCAGGCTCATGAACCACACCCGGGCGTCTTTGAACGCGCTCAGGGCGTGGGCGCTGTGGTCCTTGTGCTTGGTGTCTTCGGCGATGGCCTGGGCCACCACGCTCTTCTCTTCCTCGCTCAGCCACTTGGCCTTGGCCACGGAGTCGTCGAGGTAGTACAGCACCACCAGGCCCACCAGCACCGCCGGTACCGCTTCGATCACGAACATCCACTGCCAGCCGGCCCAGCCGCCCACGCCGCCGAAGGCATCCATGATGAAGCCGGAGAGCGGGTTGCCGAAAATGCCGGAGACCGGGATCGCCGACATGAACATCGCCACGATCTTGGCGCGCCGGTGCGACGGGTACCAGTAGGTGAGGTAGAGGATGATGCCGGGATAGAAGCCGGCTTCGGCCAACCCCAGCAAAAAGCGCATCACGTAAAACGCGGTGGGCGTGTTGACGAAGGCGAAACCTGCCGAGACCAGGCCCCAGGTGATCATGATGCGGGCGATCCAGACCTTGGCGCCGAAGCGGCTCAGGGCGAGGTTACTCGGCACTTCGAACAGGAAGTAGCCGAGGAAGAAGATGCCGGCGCCGAGGCCGAACATGGTTTCGCTGAAGCCGAGCTGTTGCGACATCTGCAGCTTGGCGAAGCCGACGTTGACGCGGTCGAGATAGGAAACCACGTAACAGAGGATGATCAGTGGCACGATGCGCCACGATACCTTGCTGAATACACTGTCTTCACGACTCATGGTGGCCGTGCCGGTTTGCTGCTGGGCAATACTGCTCATGGTAATGTCTCCTCTACTGTAGTTAATGTGCGCTACCGTGTTGTTTTTATTGGCGACGCACTGTCATTACCTGGAACGGGCCAGGGTGCAGCGTGACTGGTCTCCCAGCCGTACTACCAGCGCGCCGCGAAGGTGCGCCGTAATTCTTCGATCTGTTGTTCGCTCAGGGGCGCCGGACGGGGCTGAACGGTCAGCCACAGCCGGGCGGTTTCTTCCAGTTCCTCCAGCGTGGCCATGGCGTTGGCCGGGCTGTCGTGCCAGACGTTGGGGCCGAGCCGCTCCAGCATCACCGCCCGGATCGGCACGCCGCGCCGGCGCGCCGCGGCGATGGTTTCCGCCACCCGTTCGGCCGCCTCGGGGTCGCCGGGGCGGTGGTAGGGAATCAGCGGCACGTGGCCCACCTTCATCACGAAGTACGGCGTGATCGGCGGCACGATGTCGGCCTCGCTCCACACGCCTTGCAACGTCAGCGCCACCAGGTGGGTGGAGTGGGTATGGATCACGCAGCGCGCCTCGGGCTCGGCCTGGTAGATGCGCCGGTGCAGCGCCAGCGTCTTGCTGGCACGGTCGCCGCTTTGCTGCTCGCCGGCGGCATCCACCCAGGCGATGCGTTCGGGCTCGAGAAAGCCCAGGCAGGCGTCGGTGGGGGTGATCAGGAAGCCGCCGCCTTGTTCATCGTCCAGCCGCACGCTGATGTTGCCGGCGCTGGCGTGGACGTAGCCGCGCTCGAACAGCGAGCGCCCGACGCGGCACATCTCCTGGCGCAGGAAGTCTTGATCGGGTGTCATGTCACTGCACCTGCTGCAAGGCTTTGCCGAAGAAATCGACGCTGCCGAAGTTGCCGGACTTGAGCGCCAGCAGCAGCGGCCGGCCCTCCACCTGGGTCCACGGCACGCCGGGGTCGATGGCGGCGCCGATGCGCAGCTGGCTGACGCCGAGCGCCTGCACCACCGCGCCGGAGGTCTCGCCGCCCGCCACCACCAGGCGGCGCACGCCGTTTTCGGCCAAGCCGTGCGCGATCTGCGCCAGACACTGCTCCACCAGCTGGCCTGCACGCTCGACGCCGAGCTCGGCCTGCACCGCGCGCACGTCGTCCGGGCGCGAGGTGGCGTAGACCAGCGCCGGTTCGGCTTGCGCCAGCACCCAGGCGATCGCCTCGGCGGCGAGCGGACGGCCGGTGGCGAGTTCGCGCGGATCGAGGCGCAGCGCGGGGCGGCCGGCGGCTATCCAGTGTTGCACCTGGCCGTTGGTGGCCTGCGAGCAGGAGCCGGACAGCACCGCGGCAGCACCGCCGACGGCGGGCAGGTCGGCGGCGCTGGCATCCGGCGTTACCCAACCCCGCGCGGCGTAGACCTCGGACAGGCCCAAGGCCACGCCGGAGCCGGCGGTGATGAGCGGCAGCTCGGCGCAGGCGGCGGCGATGGTGCGCAGGTCGTTGTTGGAAATCGCATCCACCACCGCGCAGCGCACTCCCTTGCCGCGCAGTTCGGCAAAGCGCGCCTGCAGCGCCGCCGTGCCCTGCGCCACGGTGTCGTAGCGCGCCAGGCCGACGCGGCCGGAGACTTGCGCCTGCAGCACGTTGACCAGGTTGGCGTCGGTCATCGGGGTGAGCGGGTGATGGCGCATGCCGGAGTCGGACAGCAGTTGGTCGCCGACGAACAGGTGGCCGCGGAACACGGTGCGGCTGTTCTCCGGGAAGGCCGGGCAGGCGATGGTGAAGTCGCTGCCGAGCGCCTGCAGCAGCGCCTCGGCCACCGGGCCGATATTGCCCTCGGCGGTGGAGTCGAAGGTGGAGCAGTACTTGAAGTAGAACTGGCGCGCGCCGCCGGCACGCAACCACTCGAGGGCCGCGAGCGAATCGCGCACGGCTTCGACGCCTGGGGTGGTGCGCGACTTGAGCGCCACCACCACAGCGTCGGCGTCGGGCGCCGGGCCGTCCGGCACGCCGATCACCTGCACCGTTTTCAGACCCGCGCGCACCAGCATGCTGGCGACGTCGGTGGCGCCGGTGAAGTCGTCTGCAATCACGCCGAGGATCATGCGGCCTCCTTGCCTTGCGGCAGCTCGATGCCGGTGAGCGCGGCGTAGAGTTTGATCACGGCGCTGTCGTCTTCCTGGCCGTGGCCGGCGGCGGCGGTGCCGAGGTAGAGCTGGTGCGCGGCGGAGGCGAGCGGCAGCGGGAAGGCGAGCTGGCGTGCCGCATCCAGCACGATGCCCAGGTCCTTGATGAAGATGTTGACCGCCGACAGCGGGGTGTAGTCGCCGGCGAGGATGTGCGGCACGCGGTTCTGGAACATCCAGCTCATGCCGGCCGAGTTGCAGATCACCTCGTATAGCTCGTCGGGACGGGCGCCGGCGCGGATGCCGAGCGCCATCGCCTCGCAGGCGGCGGCGATGTGCACGCCGGCCAGGTGCTGGTTGACCATCTTCACGGTGGAGCCGACCCCGGCCTTGTCGCCCAGGCGGTAGATCTTGCCGGCGTAGGCCTCGAGCAGCCCGCCGGCGGCGGCGAACGCTTCCGGCGTGCCCGACGCCATCACCGTCATCTCGCCGGCGGCGGCCTTGGCCGCGCCGCCGGACACCGGGCCATCGATCAGGAACACGCCGCGCTCGGTCAGGCGCGCTTCCCACTGTGGCGGCAGGGTGGGGTCGACCGTGGCGGCGGTAACCACCACCGAGCCCGGCTTGAGATGGGCCGCGATGCCGTCGTCGCCGAACAGCACGCTCTCGGTCTGCGCGGCGTTGACCACCAGCACCAGCACCACGTCGCTGTGCCGCGCCAGCTCGGCCGGGCTGCCCGCCACCTTGCCGCCCTCGGCGGCAAAGCGCTCGCACACCTGCGGATTGAGGTCGAAACCCCAGGTGCCGACGTCGCGGCGCAGGGCGCTCAGCGCGGCACCGAACCCCATCGAGCCGAGGCCGATGACTCCAAGCGTTTTACTCATCTTTTGTCTCCGTCTGTCTCGAGTGGGGCGGAGGTCGGCCCGCACTCGATTTTCTGAACTGTGGGGTGATGCGGTGCCCCGACGCTGCCGTCGAGAGCGGTCAGCCACGCGGGGTTTTTACGTCTTGTAATCTTGTCATCAGGTTATCATACAAGTTTGATGGAAACGCAAGAAATGTTTCGGGGTGGTTTTGCTGCTGTTGCATAAATGCAGGAGAGGCAGTGCGGTGGCGGGCGGGGCCGGGGACACGTCATATCAGGACGTGCCCGGCGGCGGGGTGCCGGGGAGGGGGGCGG
>NZ_JBYSWM010000028.1:0-44315 GCF_058781125.1 Pseudogulbenkiania sp. FW507-F1
GGTGGGCGGGCGACAAGTTCGGCCGCAAACCGCTGTTCATGCTCGACATCGGATTGTTCGTGATCGCGTCGGTCATGCAGTTTTTCACAAACTCGCCTCTGGAACTGTTCGTGGTGCGGTTGCTGATGGGCGTCGCAATCGGCGCAGAATACTCCGTCGGTTGGCCGATGCTGTCGGAATTCTCCCCAGCCCGGCACCGTGGACGGCTCATGGGTCTGACCCTCATTGCTTGGTACGCCGGTTTTATGTTCGCCTTCGTCGTGGGCTATCTGCTGAACCAGCATACGGACCTCGGCTGGCGAAACATTCTCGGCACGAGCACGTTCATCGCGGTGGCGTTGTTCCTCGGCCGACTTGGCATGCCCGAATCGCCGCGCTGGCTGTGGAGCAAGGGCCGTACGGAGCAGGCGCGCTCCGTGGCGCGTCGGTATATGGGAAGTGCCTCCGACTTGGCCGACATTGAGAAGGAGGTGGCCCACTCGGGCGGAGGCTTCCGGAAGCTGTTCTCCCGTCAGTATTGGCGGTCCACGCTGTTCGTGTCGCTGTTCTTTTTCTGTGTCGTCACGCCGTACTTCGCGATCGCCACGTTCGCCGACAGCGTGTTGCAGAAATTCGGTCTCGGCGGCGGTCTGGCCGGTGGCGTCGGGCTGTCTGCGGTGGCGTTGGCCGGCAGTGTGGCCACGGTCCTGTTGATCGACAAGGCGGGCCGTCGCGTGCTCACGGTGCCGCCGCAGTGGATCATCACCGTGCTTCTCGTGATTCTCGGCTTGTGGACAGATGCGCCGGGGATGGCCGTGCTGGGCCTGTTCCTCGCGTTTTCGTTCTTTAACGCAGGCTGCGGTACGCTGACCTGTATCTACCCGGGCGAAGTATTCCCGACCGAGATACGCGGGGTCGGGACGGGCTTTGCCGCCGCCTTCAGCCGGATCGGGGCCGGCCTCGGTACGTTCCTGATGCCCTGGGCCATGAGCAATCTCGGCCCCTCGGTGACCATTCTGATCGCTGCCGGCATCGCCGCTGTCGGTGCCGGCGTGTCGCAATGGCTGGCCCCCGAAACCAAGGGCAAGAGCCTCAGCGAAACGGCCTCGGGGTTTTCGCACTAGCATCAGCAGGAGTTGTCGGCAAAGCGTGGTTCGGGGCAGCGGGAAACTTTCCGGAAGGACGGAATGTCCTTTCGACATGTGCGTGTCCTCTCGGAACACCTTTTATCGTTTGGTCCGCCGGTCGGAGTGTAAGGAATAGCCTCCCGGCGCGACTAAAAGGGGAAGGGAGGTCCTGATCATGAAACGTCGACAATTTCTGCGCTGCCTGAGCGGGGGGAGCGTTGCGCTGCTCGCGATGCATCGCGCAGCCCGCGCCGCCACCTCCGCGCTCGCTCCCCGGATGGTGACGGTGATCAAGTTCTCGGATGCGGGAACGCCGCTCGGCCCAGTTACCCTGCCGCTGGTGCAGAAGGACGCCGAATGGCGGCGCGTGCTGTCGCCCCTGGCGTATGCCGTGACGCGCCGGCAAGGCACCGAGCCCCCGTTTTCCATTCCCGGCTACGACCGGCACGATGCCGGACTCTACCGTTGTGTCTGCTGCGGCAACGCCCTGTTCAGTTCCCGGACCAAGTATGACTCGCACACCGGCTGGCCGAGTTTCTGGCAGCCGATTGCCGCGCAGAACATCGCCACGCACAGCGACGTGACGCTCGGCATGGTACGCACCGAGGTGCTCTGTGCCCTGTGCGAGGCGCACCTGGGTCACGTGTTCGACGATGGCCCGCCGCCGACCGGGCTGCGCTACTGCATGAATACCGTGGCGCTGCGTTTCGTTCCGCTGGCCAAGGCATCCTGAAAGCGGAGGTGGTGCGATGTTATTGCTGATGCTTTCCTACCTTGGCGGTGTGCTGACCATCTTCAGCCCGTGTGTGCTGCCGGTGATCCCGTTCGTGTTCGCCCGTGCCGACCAGCCGTTCCGGCGCGCCGGCCTGCCGATCCTGCTCGGCATGGCGCTCACCTTCGCCGGCGTGGCCACGCTCGCCGCGGTCGGCGGCAGCTGGGTGGTGGCGGCCAATCAATACGGTCGTATCGCGGCACTGGTGCTGATGGCGCTACTGGGGCTGACCCTGCTGCTGCCGGCGCTGGCCGAGCGCGTGATGCGGCCGCTGGTACGGCTGGGCGGACAATTGCAGCAGCAGGCCGAGCACCAGGGCAGCGTCAAGGGTGCGCTGTTGCTGGGCGTCGCAATCGGCTTTCTGTGGGCGCCGTGCGCCGGGCCGATCCTGGGGCTGGTGCTGGCCGGCGCCGCGCTGAACGGTGCCAACGCGCACACGGCGCTGCTGCTGTTGGCCTTTGCCGCCGGTGCCGGCACCTCGCTGGCCGGGGCGCTGTTCGCCGGCAGCCGTCTCTTCCGGCTGATGAAGCGCGGCCTGGGAGCCGAGGAGTGGATCCGGCGCGGGCTCGGCGTCGCGGTACTGGCCGGGGTGACGGCGATCGCGCTCGGGCTGGACACCCAATATCTCGCAAAAATCTCCTACGCCAGCACCGCCCGCACCGAGCAGGCGCTGATCAACACGCTGTCGGCTCGCGCCACGCCGCCCGTCGCGCCTGCGCCGAACGCGGGCGTGATGCCGGTGGCGGGCACCCTCAAACTGGCGGACGAAGGGCCGGCGCCGGCGCTCACCGGGGCCACGCGCTGGCTCAATTCGCCGCCGCTGAGCCTGGCCTCGTTGCGTGGCAAGGTGGTGCTGGTGGATTTCTGGACCTACTCCTGCATCAACTGCCTGCGCACCTTGCCCTATCTGAAGTCGTGGTGGGACCGATATCAGGGCCAGGGGCTGGTGATCATCGGCGTGCACGCCCCGGAGTTCGCCTTCGAACGCGACGAGGGCAATGTGCGCAAAGCCATCCGCGACCTCGGCATCCCTTACCCGGTGGCGATGGACAACGATTTCTCCATCTGGAACGCCTACCACAACCAGTACTGGCCGGCGCACTACCTGATCGATGCCCAGGGCCGGGTACGCGACCACACCTTCGGCGAGGGCGACTACGCCCACACCGCAGCGGCGATCCGCCAGTTGCTGGCGGAGGCCCACTCCAAGGTGTCCGGCCCGATGGCCCGGGTGCTGCCGTTGCCCGCCCAGGGCGTGATGGCGGCCGGTGGTGGCGACGTCAATGTCTCGCCGGAAACCTATATCGGCAGTGAACGCGCCGAGCATTTCGCTTCGCCCGAGCGCTTCCGGCCGGATCGTGTCGCCCTGTATTCGGTGCCGCCTGCTCCAGTGCTCAACCAATGGGGGCTCGCTGGCCGCTGGAAGGTGGGGGGCGAATCGGCCACGTTGGCGCGCCCGCAGGGGGCCATCGTCTATCGCTTCCGCGGCCGCGACCTGCATCTGGTGCTGGGTAATCCGCCTGGCTCGCCGGTGCGCTTCCGCGTCACGCTCGATGGTGCGGCACCGGGAGCCGACCACGGTGCCGACGTCGGTGCTGACGGCAGCGGTACAGTCGACGGCAACCGGCTGTACCAGCTGGTGCGTCAGCAGGCAGGTGCACGGGAACGCACCTTCCAGATCGAGTTTCTCGACGCCGGGGTGCAGGCGTTCGCGTTTACCTTCGGCTAAACGGCGCTGACAAAACCGGTGCCACGTTCCTGGCCGGGCGGGCGCTGGCAGAAAACGCGACTTGGCCGACGTTTTTGCGACGCTACGGTACACGTCGTGCGGCAAAAGCTTGCTGGGTGAACCTAAGGATTCGCACGCGGGCAACGACGCCAGCAGGGTTTTGCCGGCGGCGCCCGGCGTCACGTTCCCATCCCACTTGCTGAGGAGGAAGACCATGATTCGCATCCGTACCCTGTTGTTGGTGCTGTCGGTCGGCAGCGGCCTGCTGGCGCCGGCTCGTGCCCAGACCGTGCCAGCCTTTGCCGGCGTGCCTCTCCCCGTGCACGGCAGCCAGGTCGCCGTGCTCGCCGGTGGCTGCTTCTGGGGTGTCGACGCGGTGTTCAAGCACGTCAAGGGCGTCACCAGCGTGGTCTCGGGCTACTCGGGCGGCAGCGCCGCCAGCGCCCAGTACGAGACCGTCAGCAGCGGGACCACCGGCCACGCCGAATCGGTGAAGATCACCTACGACTCCGCCAAGGTATCGTACGGCCAGCTGTTGCAGGTGTTCTTCGCGGTGGCGCACGATCCGACCGAGCTGAACCGACAGGGGCCGGACCACGGCACGCAGTACCGCTCGGCGATCTTCTATGCCGACGCCGGCCAGAAACAGGTGGCGCAGGCCTATATCGCGCAGCTGGACAAGGCGCGCGTGTTCGGCCAACCCATCGTCACCCAGGTGGTGCCGCTCAAGGCGTTCTATCCGGCCGAGGGTTACCACCAGAACTTCCTGGCGCTGCACCCGGACAACCCTTACATCGTGATCAACGATCTGCCCAAGCTCGACGCCCTGCGCCGCGCGTTTCCGGCGCTGTATCGCTGAGGCGGGCCAGACAAAAAAAGACCCCCCGGCGAGCGGGGGAAGGGACGTCAGAGGAAGGGTGCCGAGGGCACGCGGTCAGCATTCCACGATGTTGACCGGCACCTCGACAATGTTCACGGCCAGGCCGCCGCGGGCGGTTTCCTTGTACTTGGTGCTCATGTCGCGACCGGTGTCGCGCATGGTCTTGATGACGCGGTCGAGCGAGACGAAGTGCTGGCCGTCGCCGCGCAGCGCCATGCGCACCGCGTTGATGGCCTTGACCGAGGCCATGGCGTTGCGTTCGATGCAGGGCACCTGCACCAGGCCGCCCACCGGGTCGCAGGTGAGGCCGAGATTGTGTTCCATGCCGATCTCGGCGGCGTTTTCCACCTGCTCCGGGGTGCCACCCATCACTTCGGCCAACCCGCCCGCTGCCATCGAACAGGCCGAGCCGACTTCGCCCTGGCAGCCGACTTCCGCCCCCGAGATCGAGGCGTTGAGCTTGAACAGGATGCCGATGGCGCCGGCCGTCAACAGGAAGCGCACCACGCCGTCTTCATTGGCGCCGGGCACGAAGCGGGAATAGTAGTGCAGCACCGCCGGCACGATGCCGGCCGCGCCGTTGGTCGGCGCGGTCACCACGCGGCCGCCGCCGGCGTTCTCTTCGTTTACCGCCAGCGCGTAGAGGTTGACCCAGTCGATCACCGTGAGCGGGTCGCGCAGGCTGGCCTCGGGCGCCGCCAGCAGCTTGCGGTGCATATCGGCGGCGCGGCGCTTGACTTTCATGCCGCCGGGCAGGATGCCTTCGTGGGCGCAGCCGCGTTTCACGCACGCCTGCATCACGTGCCAGATGTTGAGCAGGCCGGCGCGCACTTCTTCCTCGCTACGCCAGGCCAGTTCGTTCTCCAGCATGATCTGGCTGATCGGCTTGTTGTGCTCCTTGCACAGCGCCAGCAGCTCGGCGGCGTTGTTGAAGGGATGGCGCAGCTCGGTGGCGCCGGGCGGCACGAAGCCGGCCTCCACCGCCGCCTCGTCCACCACGAAGCCACCACCTACCGAGTAGTAGGCGCGCTTGTCGAGCACGTTGCCGGCGTCGTCGCGGGCCTCGAAGGTCATGCCGTTGGGGTGGAAGGGCAGCGACTTGCGCTTGTGCAGCACCAGGTGCTCCGGCTCGGTGAACACCACTTCGTGCTGGCCGAGCAGCGACAGCCGTTTGTTGCTGCGGATTGCTGCCACCATGGCCGGCACCGCGTCGGTGTCGACTTCGTCCGGTAGTTCGCCCTGCAGGCCGAGCAGTACCGCCACGTCCGAGCCGTGGCCCTTGCCGGTGGCGCCGAGTGAGCCGAACAGCTCGCTGCGCACGCTGGCCACTCTTTCCAGCAGGCCGTCCTTCTCCAGCCGGGCGACGAACTGGCGCGCGGCACGCATCGGCCCCACGGTGTGCGAACTGGACGGGCCGATACCGATCTTGAACAGGTCAAAGACGCTGATTGCCATGGTTGCTTCTCTTGCTACGGCACCCCGCTAGGCGGGGGCCTGATGAATTCGGGAGACAACCCCCGGCCGTTTCCGGCCGGGGTAAAACTTGATCAAGGGTCACGATCCTGCCACGTTTCCGAGAGGGCTGTTGGCATTGTCCTCATCGCAGGATGGGAAATCCATCGATGATGGGTTCCTCTGAATTGCCCCCATCCTGCGGCGTGCGCGACCGATCGTGAGGCGGGTTCTTAGCCGCGGTACACCGGGAAAGCTGCGCACAGCTCGGCCACCTGGTGCTTGACGCGCTCGATCACCGCCGGGTTCTCGATGTCGTCGAGGATGTCGCAGATCCAGCCGGCCACGCGCTCCACTTCGGCTTCCTTGAAGCCGCGCGTGGTGACGGCCGGGGTGCCGATGCGGATGCCGCTGGTGACGAACGGGCTTTGCGGGTCGTTCGGCACGGCGTTCTTGTTCACCGTGATGTGCGCCGCGCCCAGTGCCGCGTCAGCCGCCTTGCCGGTCAGCCCCTGGCTGATCAGCGACAGCAGGAACAGGTGGTCGTCCGTCTTGTTGGACACCACGCTGTAACCGCGGTTCTGGAACACCGTGACCATGGCGCGGGCGTTGGCGATGACCTGTTGCTGGTAGGCCTTGAATTCCGGCTGCTGCGCCTCGAGGAAGGCCACCGCCTTGGCGGCGATGACGTGCATCAGCGGGCCGCCCTGGATGCCGGGGAACACCAGCGAGTTGAACTTCTTCTCCAGCTCCGGGTTGCTCTTGCACAGGATCAGGCCGCCGCGCGGGCCGCGCAGGGTCTTGTGGGTGGTGGTGGTGACGACGTCGGCGAACGGCACCGGGTTCGGGTAGAGCCCGGCGGCGACCAGGCCGGCGACGTGCGCCATGTCGACGAACAGGTAGGCACCGACGCTGTCGGCGATTTCGCGGAAGCGGGCGAAGTCGAGCACCAGGGAGTAGGCGGAGAAGCCGGCCACGATCATCTTCGGCTTGTGTTCTTCGGCCAACCTTTGCACTTCGTCGTAGTCGATCTCGCCGGTGTCCGGGTTGAGGCCGTACTGTACCGCGTTGTAGATCTTGCCGGAGAAGTTGACCTTGGCGCCGTGGGTGAGATGGCCGCCGTGCGCCAGGCTCATGCCCAGCACGGTGTCGTGCGGTTCCAAGAGCGCCATGTAGACGGCGGCGTTGGCCTGCGAGCCGGAGTGCGGCTGCACGTTGGCGTAGTCGGCGCCGAACAGCTGCTTGGCGCGGTCGATGGCGAGCTGCTCGACCACGTCGACGTGCTCGCAGCCGCCGTAGTAGCGCTTGCCGGGGTAGCCTTCGGCATATTTGTTGGTGAGTTGCGAGCCCTGCGCCTGCATCACGCGCGGGCTGGTGTAGTTTTCGGAGGCGATCAGCTCGATGTGATCTTCCTGGCGCTGGCGCTCGGCCTCCAGCGCGTTCCACAGGGCGTCGTCGAAGCCGGCAATCTGCATATCCTGGGTAAACATGTGCTGTCCTTGTTGTTGCAGGGCCGGCGGCCAATGGCGGCCGCCGCGTGCCCGGTCGTTGGTGTCGACCTGTGGCCCGCACGGGCGAGGGAAGGGGTAAAGGGCGGGTGCAACGGCACGGACGCGGGTCCCCATCCGACACAGGTCAGATGACGCCCCCTCTGTCCTTTTGCCTGAGAGATTACGGCGGGGTGACGGGCACCCGGCCATGCTTCCTTCGGCGAGGCCTCACGGGCCTACTCTCCAGAGAGCCGAACGACATTGCGGTTCTTTTGCCTGAGAGTTTCTGGGGCGATACCCCTTCGGCGCCACCGCTCAAGGTGGTCTCTCCCGCAATGTTTGACGCGGCTGGTGCCGAATCTAGAGATGCCGCCGCAGCCTGTCAACGTGATTCGTCACGCGCCGGCGGCGGCACGGACGCGGCGCAGCGGGCAGGGTGTCGGCGGTGCCCGCCGACGCGGGGAGCCGGCGGGGAGAATAGTCGCTTTGGTGACGAAACTGGTCGGCTGTTGAGCTGCCGAGCCGCTACCGCCGGGCCGATGCGCGCCGGCCCTGCTCGGGGCCGGTGTCGGGTCGATGCAACACTTCCGGTGCGTGCCGGCAGGCTCATGCCGGCGCGGCTGCCACGGGGGCTGAGGCGGCGCTCAGCGTCGGGTAGAGCCGCACCACCTCGCCGATGATCAGCAAGGCTGGCGGACGCACGCCGGCCGCCGCGATGCGTGCCGGCAGGGTGGCCAGGTCGGCGCTGACGATGCGCTGCTGCGGCGTGGTGGCGCGCTCGATCACGGCGGCGGGGGTGGTGCCGGGGCGGCCGTGGCGCATCAGCTCGGCACAGATGCGCGCCGCTTCGGCCAGGCCCATGTAGATCACCAGGGTTTCCTCGGCGCCGGTGTGGCGCGTCCACTCGAGTTCGTCTTCGCCGTCGCGGCGGTGGCCGGTGACGAAGCTCACGCCTTGGGCGTGGTCGCGGTGGGTGAGCGGGATCAGCCCGCGCGCCGCGGCACCGCAGGCGGCGGTGATGCCGGGGATCACTTCGCACGGAATGCCGGCCTCGGCCAGCGCCTGGACCTCTTCGCCGCCGCGGCCGAACAGGAACGGGTCGCCGCCCTTGAGGCGCGCCACGCGCCGGCCCTGGCGTGCCTGGCGGATCAGCAGGGCGTTGATCTCGCCCTGCGGCAAGGTGTGGCGGCTGGCTTCCTTGCCGACGTCAATGCGCCAGGCCGAGGGCGACGCCAGTGCCAGCACGGCGGGGTCGACCAGGTGGTCGTACAGCACCACCTCGGCTCGTTGCAACCGGGCCAGTCCCTTGACCGTGATGAGCTCCGGATCACCCGGTCCGGCGCCGATCAGACAGACCGTGCCGGGGGGAAAGTCGTCGTTGGCGGAGGCGGTCTGAGCGGCGCTGGCGGCCGCTGCCGAGAGGGGGGGAGAGGCGGGGTGGTTCATGCGGACTCCTGCAGCAAGGCGATGACAATGGCGCAAGTGTAGGAATGGCGCGGCCGGGAAATCGTTGATTCGCATCAATGTCGTAAACATGTATCGCCCATACAGTTTACCCCAGGCACCGGGTGTTTCCGGTGATATGTGATAGGAGGCCGTATGAGCGCCAGCTTCACCAAGTCGACCGCCCGCAATATTTTCTATGGTGGGGCGGTGTTTTTCTTTCTGTTGTTTCTTGCATTGACGTTCGATACCACCCAGGCGCTGCCCAAGCGCGACAACCGCGTCAACCTGACCGAGCAGGTCGCGCGCGGCAAGAACATCTGGGAGACGCGCAACTGTATCGGCTGCCACACCCTGTTGGGTGAGGGCGCCTACTTTGCGCCGGAACTGGGCAACGTCTACCAGCGCCGCGGACCGGAGTTCATCAAGGCCTGGATCAAGGGTCAGCCGACCGGCGCCCCGGGTCGTCGCCAGATGCCGCAGTTCCATCTGACCGACGGCGAACTGGACGACCTGGTCGCCTTCCTCAAGTACAGCTCCGAGATCAATACCAACAACTGGCCGCCCAACATCGAAGGCTAAGGCTGCCGAGCGGGATGAATTCTTGTCAGATTTAGGGAGATTCGCATGAGTACCTCGACCACGGCGGTTCTCGACACCCCTCGGGGTGTGGAGGAACACGCCGCCACCCGGCTGAAATACCGCTCGCAGGCGGTAGCCAAGCCTTACTTCATTGCCGCCATCGGGCTGTTCTTCGGCCAGATCGTGTTCGGCCTGATCATGGGCCTGCAGTACGTGATCGGTGATTTCCTGTTCCCGGAAATTCCGTTCAACGTGGCGCGCATGGTGCACACCAACCTGTTGATCGTGTGGCTGCTGTTCGGCTTCATGGGCGCCGGTTACTACATGATTCCGGAGGAGTCGGAACGGGAGCTGCACAGTCCTAAACTCGCCATCATCACCTTCTGGGTGTTCCTGGTGGCGGGCGCCCTGACCATCGTCGGCTACCTGTCGGTACCGTACGCCACGCTGGCCCAGCTGACCCATAACGAGATCCTGCCGACCATGGGACGCGAGTTCCTGGAGCAGCCCACCATCACCAAGGTGGGGATCGTGCTGGTGGCGCTGTCCTTCCTCTACAACCTGTCGATGACCGTGCTGTCCGGCCGCAAGACCAGCGTCAGCCTGGTGATGATGCTGGGGCTGTGGGGCCTGGCGATCTTCTTCCTGTTCTCGTTCTACAACCCGACCAACCTGGTGCTGGACAAGTACTTCTGGTGGTACGTGGTGCACCTGTGGGTGGAAGGCGTGTGGGAACTGATCATGGGCGCCATGCTGGCCTTCGTGCTGATCAAGGTGACCGGCGTCGACCGCGAGGTGGTGGAGAAGTGGCTGTACGTGATCATCGCCATGACGCTGATCTCCGGCATCATCGGCACCGGTCACCACTACTACTGGATCGGTACCCCGGGGTACTGGCAGTGGTGGGGCTCGATCTTCTCGGCGATCGAACCGATTCCGTTCTTCATGATGACGCTGTTCGCCTTCAACATGGTCAACCGTCGCCGTCGCGAACATCCGAACAAGGCCGCCGTGCTGTGGGCCCTGGGGACCGGTGTGATGGCCTTCCTCGGCGCCGGGGTGTGGGGCTTCCTGCATACGCTGGCTCCGGTGAACTACCTGACGCACGGCACCCAGCTCACCGCCGCGCACGGTCACATGGCCTTCTACGGTGCCTACGCCATGGTGGTGATCACGATGATCTCCTACACCATGCCCAAGCTGCGTGGTCGCGAGGCCAACAGCCGCGGCGCCCAGAAACTGGAGATGGTGTCGTTCTGGCTGATGACCCTCGCCATGGTGGCCATCACGCTGTTCCTGACCGCCGCCGGCTACGTGCAGGTGTCGCTGCAGCGCATGGGTACCACGCCGATGCCGTTCATGGCCGCTCAGGACCATGCCGCGACCTACTACTGGCTGCGTGAAGCCAGCGGTGTGGTGTTCTTCATCGGTCTCGCGCTCTACATCATCAGCTTCTTCGTCAAGGGCAAGACCGACGAAGCCGCCCACTGAGTGTGTGTAGCTAAAGGCGGCCCGGGGGGATTCGGGTCGCCTTTTTTTATCGGAAGCCGGTTTGGCCCGCTGCGTGTGCGATGCGGGGCCGGGCCGGACCCTGGGAGGCAAATATGAACCAGAGCGTAACCCTGTCGGCTTCGGCCAACCCGCGCGAGGTGCCGGGCGATCTGGCGATGTGGTTCTTCATCCTCGCCGAGCTGCTGGTGTTCGGGGTGTTCTTTCTCGCCTACGGCTATGCCCGGGCGCACGACCCTGCCACCTTCGTCGCCGGCCAGCGCCAGCTGGCGCTGGGCGTGCCCACCGTCAATACCCTGCTGCTGATTGCCGGCAGCGCCAGCGTGTCGGCGGCGGTGCGGGCCTTCGTGCTCGATCGCCAGCGCACCGCCCGGCGTCTGCTGTGGCTGACCGTGGCGCTGGGAATGGGCTTCGTGGTGCTCAAGTGCGGCGAGTTCGCCGGCAAGTTCGCCGCCGGCATCACGCTGTCGAGCGACACCTTCTGGATGTTCTACCTGTCGCTCACCTTCTTCCACTTCCTGCACGTCATCCTCGGCATGGTGATCATCGGTGCCGTGGCCGTGTACGCCCGCGACGGGCGCTACCGGCCGGGCCAGCTCGCCGGTGTGGAGACCGCCGCCGCCTACTGGCACATGGTGGACCTGGTGTGGGTGGTGCTGTTCGCGCTGGTGTACGTGGCACGTTAGAGCCTGTCCACGATCGTGTTGCACGTCCCTGATCGGGACGCCATGGCGTAGCCCAGCCGAGGGCCACCCGCGACACATCCTGAACCGGTTCTGAGTGATTTTTATTGCTTGCCCTTGGTCAAGGTGAGGCCGGGGCCCGACGCGTAAGTTGATGACTATGAACGCTTTGAGAGATTTCCCTACCGTCTGGCGGGTGTGGCTGTGGTTGACCGCGCTGACCCTGCTGGCGGCTTTTCTTGCTGACGCTCACCTCACCCCCGGCCACCTTGCGCTGGCGGCGTTGTCGGTGGCCTGGCTCAAGGGTCTGGCCATCGTCGAGCACTACATGGCCCTGCGCCACGCCCCAGCCTGGCTGCGGCTGACCGTGCACGGCTGGCTGGCGCTGGTGAGCGCCGTGTTGATTTTTAGTTTCCTGTGAGAGAACGCCATGAACGCACCCACCGTTTCGGCCCAGCTTGATGTTCCTTTCTACCAGCCGGTCGGCTCCGAATGCGAGCTGTTCGAGGCCGCCTGGCGTCAGCAGCTGCCGGTGCTGATCAAGGGCCCCACCGGCTGCGGCAAGACCCGCTTCGTCGCCCACATGGCGGCGCGCCTCGGCCTGCCGCTGATCACCGTGTCCTGCCACGACGACCTGACCGCCGCCGATCTGGTCGGCCGCCACCTGATCGGCGACGGCGCCACCTACTGGAGCGATGGCCCGCTCACCCGCGCCGTGCGCGAGGGCGGCATCTGCTATCTCGACGAAGTGGTCGAGGCGCGCAAGGACACCACCGTGGTGCTGCACCCGCTCACCGACGACCGCCGCATCCTGCCGATCGAGCGCACCGGCGAGGTGCTGGAGGCCTCGCCCGACTTCATGCTGGTGGTGTCGTACAACCCCGGCTACCAGCACGTGCTGAAGACCCTCAAGCCGTCGACGCGGCAGCGCTTCGTGGCGATGTCCTTCGACTTCCCGCAGCCCGAGGTGGAGCACGCCGTGGTGGTGCGCGAGAGCGGCATCGACGCCGGGCGCGCCAAGCAACTGGTGACGCTGGCGGGCCAGCTGCGCCGCCTTTCCGGCTACGACCTGGACGAATCGGTCAGCACCCGCCTCCTGGTCTACGCCGCTAAGCTGATGGCCGCCGGCATGGCACCGCTCACCGCCTGCCGCACCGCGTTGGCCGAGCCGCTGACCGACGACGCCGACACCCTGGCGGCGCTCTTGGCCGTCATCGACACCCAGTTCGCCGCCTGACATGGGCGACGACGAACGGCAGGACGAACAGCACAAGGTGGTGCTGGCCCACGCGCTGTATCTCGCCAACCTGCTCTTGGCCCCCGGCATCGCCTTCCTGTTGCTGTGCTGGTGCCGCCGGCGCTGGCGCGGCCAGGCCACGCCCAGGTTGGCCGAAGCCCTGCACCAGTCCTGGGGGGCCTCCTGGCGCGCCGGCATGCTGCTGGTCCCGCTGGCGTTGAGCGGCCTGCTGCTGGACCCCTCCCGCGCCGCCGGCTGGCTGCCGCTGATCCTCTCCTTCCTCGCGCTGCACGCCGTGCTGGCGCTGATGGGGATCGCGGCGCTGGCCCGGGTGCTGGCCGACCAGCCTTTCTGCTACCCGCTGCCCGGTTTGTGGCGGCACCGTCAGGAGCATTGACGATGGAAGATATTGTCGGAGGCTGGTGGGACCGGCTGATCACCCGCGCCGCCTACCGCGGCCACCCGCAGGCGGCAGTGACGCTGGCCGGCGTGACCCGGTTGGCGCCGCCGTTTTTCCGTGCCATGGGCGGCGACCCGGCGCTGGTGCTGCGCTCCACCGTCGGCACCGAGCACGGCGCGCGCCGCTCGCTGCTCGAGCGCGTGGCCGGCATCGGCGAGAAGGTGGAACTGGCCTGGAGCGACCGCCAGGCGCTGTATCTGCCGGAGAAACTCGATCTGTTCCCGTCCGCCATGCTCAACCGCGCGCTGTACTTCTGGCTCATGGCGCTGGCCGCCGAGCCGGCGCCGCGCGGCGACTGGCTGACGCGCAACCGCTTGGCGACGCAGCGTTGCCTGGCACGCATGCCCGGGCTCGCCGCCAGCTACCACCAGCTGGTGGGCGCCTTGCTCGCCTTGCGCCCCGACCCGGCGCGGCTGTCGGCGCCCGAGGCCGCGGTGGAGCAGGCCATCCGCCAGGCGCTGCAGCACCCAGAACGCGAGGTGGCGTTGCCCGAGGTCAAGCGTCCGCCGCAGCCGGTGCCGCTGTGGCTGCACCCGGCGCCGCCGACCGGCGCCGAAAATGGCGGCGCCGCGGGGGAGTCCCCGGCCGACGACGACAGCGAGCACAAGGCGCGCGAGAGCGCGCAGAAGCGCCGCCGCTACCGCGCCCAGCGCATCGTGCCGGAGGACAAGAAGGACGGCATGCTGATGGTGTTCCGCGCCGAAAGCCTGTTCACCTGGGACGAGTACGTCAAGGTCAACCGCCACAACGACGAGGATGAAGACGAGGACAACGCCGCCGCCGCCGAGGACATGAACAAGCTCAGCATCGCCGCCGACAGCAAGACGCGCGGCAGCCGCCTCAAGTTCGACCTCGACCTGCCCTCCGCCGAGTACGACGACACCCCGCTCGGCCCCGGCCTGCTGTTGCCGGAATGGGACTGGAAACGGCAACGGCTGATCGACGACCACTGCCGCCTGCTGCCGATGCACCCGCGCGACGCCAGCCCGGCGCCGCTGCCGGATCGGCTGCTGCCGCTGGCACGGCGGCTGCGCCGCCAGTTCCAGGCGCTGGCGCCGGAACGCACGCGCAAGAGCGGCGAAACCAACGGGCCCGACATCGACCTCGACCGCGTCATCCGTTTCATGGCCGAACGCCAGAGCGGTGTGGCGCAGGGCGAGCCGGGGCTGTACCAGGCCTGGCCGCCGGGCGAGCGCAACCTGGCCTGCCTGCTGTTGGCCGACCTGTCGCTCTCCACCGAGAGCTGGGTGGGTGAGGCGGGCCGCGTGATCGACGTCATCAAGGACAGCCTGCTGCTGTTCGCCGAGGCGCTCTCCGCCAGCGGCGACGCCTTCGGCCTCTACGGCTTCTCCTCGCTCAAGCGCCACGAAGTGCGCTACCTGCTGTTGAAGGACTTCGCCGACGCCTTCGACGACGCCGCGCGCGGCCGCATCCTGGCGCTGCGTCCCGGCTACTACACGCGCATGGGTGCGGCGATCCGCCAGTCGGCGCGCATCCTCGTGCAGCAGCCGGCGCAGCGGCGCCTGCTGTTGATCGTCTCCGACGGCAAGCCCAACGACATGGACCACTACGAGGGACGCTACGGCATCGAGGATACGCGCCAGGCCATCCTCGAGGCGCGCCGCGACGGCGTGACGCCGTTCTGCGTCACCATCGACCGCGAGGCCGGCGACTACCTGCCGCACCTGTTCGGCAGCCGCGGCTACGTGGTGGTGCAGCGCGCCGAGACCCTGCCGCAGGTGCTGACCACGCTGTATGCGCAGCTGACGCGCTGAGAGCGAAAAGGTTCACCCCTTTTGCATATTTGCCTGAGCAAGCGTTGACGCGCATCAAGGAGGGGGAGGGGCGGCAGGCCGATGATGCCGGTGTCAATTCCTTACCCTTCAAAGGAGTATGCACCATGAGCACACCGAGGATGTCCGTACTGGTCAAGAGAGCCGTCATGGCGGCGTTGCCGCTGGCAGTGACAGCGGCGTTCGCCGCCCCTCCCGGCGCCAGCGCGCCGGAACTGGCCTACCAGGCTGGCGGCTCGCCCCTGGCCGGCCAGGAGATGCACCAGAACATCAATCCCAAGGCCCCGCCGATGACCAAGGCGGAATTCGCGCAGGCACGCCAGATCTACTTCGAGCGCTGCGCCGGCTGTCATGGTGTGCTGCGCAAGGGGGCGACCGGCAAGCCGCTGACCACCGACATCACGCTGGAGCGCGGCACCGAGTACCTGAAGACCTTCATCAAGTACGGCTCGCCCGCCGGCATGCCGAACTGGGGCACCTCGGGCGAGCTGTCCGACGCCCAGGTCGACCTGATGGCGCGCTACGTGCAGCAGGAACCGCCGACCCCGCCGGAATACTCGCTGGCCGACATCGAGAAGACGCGCAAGGTGCTGATCCCGGTCGACAAGCGTCCGACCAAGAAGATGAACAAGTACAACCTCGACAACCTGTTCTCGGTGACGCTGCGCGACAGCGGCGAGATCGCGCTGATCGACGGTGACAGCAAGCAGATCATCAGCATCATCAAAACCGGCTACGCGGTGCACATCTCGCGCGTGTCGGCCTCCGGCCGCTATCTCTACGTGATCGGCCGCGACGCCAAGATCAACCTGATCGACCTGTGGATGGAGCATCCCGAAACCGTGGCCGAGATCAAGGTCGGGCTGGAAGCGCGCTCGGTCGAGACCTCCAAGTTCAAGGGCTGGGAAGACAAGATCGCCGTGGCCGGCACCTACTGGCCGCCGCAGTACGTGATCATGGACGGCGACACCCTCAAGCCGCAGAAAGTGGTGTCGACGCGCGGCATGACGGTGGACAACGAGTACCATCCCGAGCCGCGCGTGGCCTCCATCGTGTCCAGCCACTACAAGCCGGAGTTCGTGATCAACGCCAAGGAAACCGGCAAGATCATGATGGTCAACTACTCCGACCTCAACAACCTCAAGACCACCACCATCAACGCCGCCAAGTTCCTGCACGACGGCGGTTTCGATCGCACCGGCCGCTACTTCTTCGTCGCCGCCAACGCCTCCAACAAGATCGCCGTGGTCGACACCAAGGAAGACAAACTGGCGGGCCTGGTCGACGTCGGCAAGACCCCGCACCCGGGCCGCGGCGCCAACTTTGTGCACCCGAAATTCGGTCCGGTCTGGGCCACCGGCCACCTCGGCGACGACAGCATCGCGCTGATCGGCTCCGACCCGGTCAAGCACAAGCAGTACGCCTGGAAGATGGTCGCCAGCATCCAGGGCCAGGGCGGCGGCTCCTTGTTCATCAAGACCCATCCCAAGTCGAAGAACCTGTGGGTTGACACCACGCTGAACCCGGATTCGGCGGTGAGCCAGTCGGTAGCGGTATACGACATCGACCACCTCGACAAGGGCTTCGTACGGCTGCCGGTGGGCGAGTGGGCCGGCCTTGGCGACGGTGCCAAGCGCGTGGTGCAGCCGGAGTACAACAAGGCGGGCGACGAGGTGTGGTTCTCGGTATGGAGCGCCAAGGACAAGCAGTCGGCCATCGTGGTGGTGGACGACAAGACGCGCAAGCTCAAGGCCGTGATCAAGGACCCGCGCCTGGTGACGCCGACCGGCAAGTTCAACGTGTTTAACACCCAGCACGATATTTACTAAGCGCAGCAATTATCGATCAGTGGTCGGCGTTCACCGCCGGCCGCGGCAGAAGGAGTCACAACATGAAAACCAATCAATGGATCATGGCCGCCGTGCTGGCCGGTCTGGCTTCGGCCAACGTGCTGGCCGCCACCCCGCAGGACATGGCCAAGCAGTACAACTGCCTGGCCTGCCACAGCGTCGACAAGAAAGTGGTCGGCCCGGCCTTCAAGGACGTCGCCGCCAAGTACAAGGGGCAGAGCGTCGAAGCCAAGCTGATGGACAAGGTGAAGAAGGGCGGTTCCGGCAGTTTCGGACCGGTCCCGATGTCGCCCAACCCCAGCGTGCCCGATGCCGACCTGAAGGTCCTGGTGAAGTGGGTACTGTCGCAGTAACTACCCGCCTCATCGGGCGGCGGCGCCTTCACGGCTTGAGCTCCGGGCGGGCTGCGTGCGCATCGTTGATGTGCTCAGCGCTCAGGACTCCTCATGTACGACGAGTACATTCCGGGTCCTGTGCGCCGGCGGCGCCCAAGCTGTCTTGGCTCGCCCGCCCGCTGAGACGGGCACTACGCAACGTCCTGGCCGGGCTGACGCTGCTGGTTTCGGCCAACCTGGCGCTGGCGGCGCCGCCGGTCTCGGCGCCGCCGCCGGAGCGCGCGGCGGTGATCCGTCATCTGGTGCGCCAGGACTGCGGCTCCTGCCACGGCCTCACGCTCAAGGGCGGGCTGGGCAGCCCGCTCACCGCCGAGGCCCTGGCCGGCCGCCCGGACGAGGCGCTGCTGGCCACGATATTGAACGGTCGCCCCGGTACCGCGATGCCGCCATGGCGGCCGTTTTTGACGGAAGAAGAAGCCAAATGGGTCATACAGTGGCTGAAAGACGGCGCTCCCGAGTAGTCCCTTCCATTCGGCGGCTGTGCCTTCGCCTCTTGGGTACCGGAGGTGCTCTGAGCGTGCGAATCTCTCATGGAGATTCGCTCAGCCATAATCCTCATGGACTCCGTGTCCATTCGGGTTCCTGCGCTCCGGCGGCCCACAAGCTGCCTGGGCTCGCTCGCCTACTGAAATGGGCGATAAGCGGCACGGGGGTGCTCTGTGCCAGCCTGCTCTTGGCAGGCTGCTCTACGACTACGGCTGTGCGCGGCAGTGGCGACCTCGGCGTCGTCATCGAACGCGCCAGCGGCAGTGTGCAGCTGGTCGACAACACCCGCAGCGAACGGTTCGCCACAGTCACGGGGCTGGGCGACCTGTCGCACGCCTCGGTGGTGTTCTCGCGCGACGCGCGCTACGCCTACGTGTTCGGGCGCGACGGCGGGCTGTCCAAGGTCGATATCCTGACCGGCCGCCTGGTGAAGCGGGTGATGCAGGCCGGCAACAGCATCGGCGGCGCCATCTCCAGCGACGGTCGCGTCGTCGCCGCGCAGAATTACGAACCGGGCGGGGTCAAGCTGTTCGACGCCGACACCCTGGAACTGCTGGCCGAGGTCAGTACGCGCGACGCGGCCAGCGGGCACAGCTCCAAGGTGGTCGGCCTGGCCGATCTGCCCGGCCAGCGCTTTGCCTTTTCCCTGTTCGAAGCCGGCGAGATCTGGGTGATCGACGTCGCCGACCCGCGTCACCCGGTCACCACGCGTTACCCCAATGTCGGCCGCCAGCCCTACGACGGGCTCGCCAGCCAGGACGGCCGCTACTACCTGGCCGGGCTGTTCGGCGAAGACGGCCTGGCGCTGCTCGACACCTGGCACCCCGAAGCCGGGGTGCGCCGCGTGCTCGACGGCTACGGCCGCGGCACGGAAAAACTGCCGGTCTACAAAATGCCTCACCTGCGCGGCTGGGCATTGTCCGGCGGCCAGGCCTTCCTGCCCGCCATCGGTCACAACGAGGTGCTGGTGGCCGATACCCGCGACTGGGAGCTGCGCGCCAAGATTCCGGTGCATGGCCAGCCGGTGTTCGTCATGGCCGAGCCGTCCGGGCGTCGCGTCTGGGTCAACTTTGCCTTCCCGCACAACGACACGGTGCAGGTGATCGACGTGCCGACGTTGACCGTGGTCAAAACGCTCAAACCCGGCCGTGGCATCCTGCACATGGAATTTACGCCGCGCGGCGACGAGGTTTGGTTGTCGAGCCGCGACGACGACAAGCTGGTCATCGTCGACACCGCCACACTCGCCGTGCGGCGCGAACTGCCGGCGGCCAGCCCCTCGGGCATCTTCTTCAGCTGGCGTGCCAGCCGTATCGGAATGTGAGTCATGACAAGAATCTTTCGCTCGCCGGCATTCCCGCCGGCCACCCCACTGCTCAGCGCCCCGACGCTGGCCCTGCTCAACCGTTTCCAGCACCGCTTCCCGCTGGCCCTGCGTCCTTACGCCAGGTTGGCCGAAGAGGCGGGAGAGGGGTGGAGCGAGGACGGCATCATCGACGCCCTGGCCACGGCGCACCAGCAGGGTGTGCTGGGCCGGGTTGGCGCCATCTTCGCCCCCAATACCGTCGGTGCCAGTACCCTGGCGGCGATGGCGGTGCCGCCGGAGCGGCTCGACGCCGTGGCGCACTACGTCAGCAGCCTGCCCGAGGTGAACCACAACTACGCCCGCGCGCATCATGTCAACTTGTGGTTCGTGGTCACCGCGTCCGACCGCAGTCGTGTCGCCGAAGTGCTGGCGCGCATCTACCTCGCCACCGGCATCAAGCCGCTCCACCTGCCGCTGCTCAAGGAATACCACATCGACCTGGGCTTCTCTTTCCTGCCCGGCGACCAGCCGCGCCCGCGCGAATGCCTGCAGGGAATGGGCTCGCTCAGCCTGAGCCAGTCTGAACGCCGCCTGGTCGGGGCGCTGGAAGACGGCCTGGCGCTCGAGCCGGAGCCGTATCGCCTGCTGGCGGAACGCGCCGGCCTGAGTCGCGAAGAAGTGCTGCACATCCTCACCGACTGGTGCGACAGCGGGGTGATCCGCCGCTTCGGCCTGGTGGTGCGCCACCGCGAGCTGGGCTACCATGCCAACGCCATGTGTGTGTGGCGCGTCGAGGACGAAGAAGAGCGCGACGACCTTGGCGTCAAGCTCGCCGCCGAGCAGGCGGTGACGCTGTGCTACGCCCGCCCGGCGCGCCCGCCGTTGTGGCCGTACAACCTGTTCTGCATGATCCACGCCCCGGACGCCCTGACCGTGCGCCAGACCGTGGACGAACTGCGCGCCCGCCACGACGTGATGCACCTGCCGCATTCGGTGCTGATCTCGACCCGCCGCTATACCCAGCGCGGTGCGCGCTACGGCTACCGTCATGACTGAACTGGACGGGATCGACCGGCGTCTCATCGACCAGCTGCAGGGCGGTTTTCCACTCAGCCCACGGCCGTTCGCCGAGGCTGCCGCGCCGCTCGGGATCACCGAAACCGAGTTGATCGCTCGTCTCAACCGCCTGTTGCAGCACCGCACCCTGACCCGCTTCGGTCCGCTGTTCCAGATCGAACGTATGGGTGGCGCCTTCGTGCTGGCCGCGCTGGCGGTACCGGAACAACGCTTCGACGAGGTGGCGGAGCAGGTCAACGCCCTGCCCGAAGTGGCGCACAACTACCGCCGCGAGCACCGCCTCAACATGTGGTTCGTGCTCGCCACCGAAACCCCGCAGGGCATCGCCGCCGTCACCGCCCGCATCGAAGCCGCCACCGGCCTCACCGTGCACGCTTTCCCCAAGGAGCGCGAATACTTCGTCGGCATGCGCTTCGCCGTCGGCGGCACGGCACCGGTGGGGCAGGGCGCGTCCCGCCCGGCGGACGCCGGCCCGGTGACGCTCGACGACCTCGACCGCGCCCTGGTCCGTGCCACCCAAGCCGGCCTGCCGCGCCTGCCCCGGCCCTATCACACCCTCGCCGAGGCGTTGGGCTGCGACGAGCACGACGTGCTGACGCGACTCGAGGCCATGCTGCACAACGGTGTCATCCGCCGCATCGGCGCCGTGCCCAACCACTACGCCATCGGCTACACCGCCAACGGCATGGCGGTGTTCGACGTGGCGGACGACGCCATCGACCTCCTTGGCGAACAACTCGGCGCCGACCCCGCCGTCTCCCACTGTTACCGCCGCCCCCGCGCCCTCCCGCACTGGCCCTACAACCTGTTCGCCATGGTCCACGGCGCCAGCCACGACCAGGTCCGCGCCGAGGTGGCGCGGCTGGTCAGCCAACTCGGCCCCGCTTGCCGCGCCCATGACATCCTGTTCTCCAGCCGGATATTGAAGAAGACTGGGCTGCGTATCTGAGCAAGAAGCGGCTCTCCATGCGCCGGCGCGATGTCGTGCGAGTACTTGGTGCCTGCTAGGCTGTGGCTTGGCGGCCTCTGCATCGGTCCCGGTTTCTGTCTCTAGTCCTAAACGTTGGCTTCGGGTTGCAAAGCGCGCCTGATTGCGGCCAAAGAGCATCCTGAAGTGTGCGCGCAACTGCCTTGCGGGACTGTCATTGGGCAACGTCTTTGTTTTATGATTAAGGAATAACCCATGCGGTGACGCCCGCCAGGCTAGGGGGCGCTCGCAGACAACTGCGGTAGCGACGTAAATAATTATGTCATTTGGGCCGCCGGTTTATAGTTGGGCCTCTTAACAATGGACACACCAATCCTAGTCGCTGTTATTTCAGCAGCCGCAAGTCTTGCGGTTGCGGCCGTTACGTTTTCTCTCACCAAGCGGAAGGAACGTGAGGCTGAATGGCGGAAACAGAAGTTAGAACACTATCGCGAATTTCTGGACGCTCTGAGCGGGGTGGTTGGTTCAGATTCAACGCCCGAAGGCCAACGTAGATGGGCCAGAGCTACAAACACTATCGGACTCGTTGCCTCGCAGCAGGTGCTCTTGGCGCTTCGACGGTTCCAGGATGCAATTGCGAAATCCAACCCGAATCATTCGGTGGAAGTGCATGACCGCGCGCTTAATCAACTCATGCTTGCTATCCGTGCCGATCTTGAAGTCACGCCCGCTGACGATCCGGCTACTTTCTCTTTTCGGCTTTGGTGCTCTGGCACAAATGACTAGAGGCCCAACCCATCATTCGGGTGGACCTGCGCGAACATGCTGCAATGCATCGACTTTATAAACCTTCGAAGGAAGATCTAGTCACGCTTGGCACCCCTAACGGCTTGCGGTCTTCTTAATATCGAACGTTAATTGCCATCAGTCATCTGAGTAGTCGAAAGGTCACCAAACCCATGCTGAAAATCCTCGGCAAGTCTTCCTCCATCAACGTGCGCAAGGTGCTATGGCTCTGCGAGGAGCTTGGGCTTCCTTACCAGCAGGAGCAGTATGGTTCGGGGTTCCAGGCAACCGACACCCCGGAATTCATGGCGCTCAACCCCAACGCCATGGTTCCCGTGTTGATCGATGATGACTTCGTGCTTTGGGAGTCGAATACCATCTGCCGCTACCTCGCGGGGCGGGAGCTGCGGTTCGACCTGCTGCCCGGTGCCCCCAGGGAGCGTGCGCTGGTCGAGAAGTGGATGGATTGGCAGGCCACCGAACTCAACAACTCGTGGCGCTACGCCTTCATGGCGCTGGTCCGGCGAAGCCCTGCGCATGCGGACCCGGAGGCGATTGAGGCCGGCGTAGCGGGCTGGAACCGTCACATGGCGATGGTCGAGGCGCAGTTGTCTCGCACCGGGGCGTACATCGCCGGCGCGTCGTTCACGCTCGCTGACATCGTCATCGGCTTGTCTACCCATCGCTGGTACATGACACCGATGCCGCGCCCGGCGTTGCCGGCGGTAGCGGCATACTACGAACGCCTGAGCGAGCGGCCCGGTTACCGGCTGCATGGGCGCAACGGCACGCCGTAGCCGCATGGCGGCTGGCCCCCATGAGGAGGCCTCCCGACCCGGTCAGCGCGTGCTCACCCTGCCGCCGTTACCCACTCTTGCCGCCCACGCCGGTTGAGCCACAGCGAGGCGAGGATCACGCCGCCGCCCAACGCCAGGCGCGGCAGGTCGGCGTCGCGGTTCCAGATCAGCACGTTGACCAGCAGCCCCGTCGGGACGTGCAGTTCGTTCAGGATCGCTAGGGTGCCGGCGCTGACTTCCACGCTGCCCTTCACCCACCAGTACATGCCGAGCGCGGTGGCGAACAGGCCCATCCACGCCAGCACGCCCCATTGTAGCGTCGTGTGTGGCAGGCGGCTGGCGTCGCCGAACAGCAGGAAGGACGGCAGCGCCAGCAGCAGCGCACCGAGGAAGAAGTGGCCGAAGTAGCGGTACAGCGGCTGCGGTACGGGGTGCTGTTGCTGCAGGCGGCGGCACAGCACCTGGCCGGCGGCAAAGGTGAGGTTGGCGAGCTGCAGCAGCAGGAAGCCGACCAGGTACTCGCCCGCCAGCGGCTGGAAGCGGATGATGACGCCGCCGCCCACGGCGACCACGGCGGCCAGCAGCGCCCAGCGGTTGAAGCGGTGCGCCAGCGCGTCGTCGAGCAGGGTGACGTAGATCGGCGTCATCACGGTGAACAGCAACACCTCCGGCACGGTCAGCACGCTGAAACTGCGGTACAGGCATAGGTAGGTGACGCCAAACTGCAGCGCCCCGGCGAGCCAGAAACCGCCGACGAGCCGGCCGGGCAGGCCGCGCCATTGCGTGAAGGGGATGAATACGGCGGCGGCGATCAGTACGCGCAGCAGCACGGCGAAATCGCTGTCCACCTGTCCGGCCAGGTATTGGCCGATCAGGCTGAAGGAAAAGGCCCATAGCAGGGTGACGGCAAGCAGGTAGCGCATCGGTCCGGAGGATCAGGCAGTGACGGGGTAGCGATGATAGGCCGCCGGCGGGGAATGCGCCATCGGCGGGGTGGGTTTTGGCGTTGATTGCCGCTTCATGGCGTTAGCTTCCGTCGTCACGGTTGGATGGCGCGGCGGGGGGCGTGGGGACGCCGTCCATGCCCGTCCGGCAGCGTGCCTCCCGTGCATGACGGATTTCCCTGCGAGGATGGAAAAGCACGATCTGCATCAAGCATCCGCGCGCGGGGAAGGCCCGGCCTCCGGTGGTTGACCATGGTCAATGCAGAATAGGGGGCGATGCCGTGAAATGACGCCAATGTCATTGACGGAGCCACCCCGATGCTGCGCCTCACCCCCTACCTGCAGTCCGTCGCCCATCCCGTGCCGCTGGTACCGCCGCGCCAGCCCACCGGGCCGGTGGTGATCTGGAACCTGATCCGGCGCTGCAACCTGACCTGCAAGCACTGTTATTCGGTGTCGGCCGATACCGTCTTCCCGGGCGAACTGTCCACCGCCGAGGTGTTCACCGTGATGGAGGATTTGCGGGCCTTCGGGGTGCCGGTGCTGATCCTCTCCGGTGGCGAGCCGCTGATGCGGCCGGATATCTACGACATCGGCCAGCGCGCCAAGCAGCTCGGTTTCTACGTCGGGCTGTCGAGCAACGGCACCCTGATCGACCGGGGCAACGTCGGGCGCATTGCCGCCGTGGGCTTCGACTACGTCGGCATCAGCCTCGACGGCCTGCGCGCCACCCACGACCGCTTCCGCCGCCTCGACGGCGCCTTCGACAGTTCGCTCGCGGCGCTCAGATTGTGTCGCGACGCCGGCATGAAGGTGGGCGTGCGCTACACCATGACCGAGGACAACGCCCACGACCTGCCGGCGCTGCTGCAGCTGGTGGACGACGAGGGCATCGACAAGTTCTATTTCTCGCACCTTAACTACGCCGGGCGCGGCAACAAGCACCGCGCCGACGACGCGCGCCATGCCCGCACGCGTTGGGCCATGGACTTGCTGATCGAGAGCTGCTGGCAGCACATCCAGGCCGGCCGGCCCAAGGATTTCGTCACCGGCAACAACGACGCCGACGGCGTCTACCTGCTGCAGTGGGTCGAACGCCATCACCCGACGTTGGCCGAAGACCTGCGCCGGCGCCTGGAGCAGTGGGGCGGCAACGCCTCCGGCGTCAACGTGGCCAATATCGACAACCTCGGCAACGTCCACCCCGACACCATGTGGTGGAAGATCGGCCTCGGCAACGTCAAGGAGCGGCCGTTCTCCGCGATCTGGCCGGATACCACGCACCCGCTGATGGCCGGCCTCAAGCAGCGTCCGCGCCCGGTTACCGGGCGCTGCGGCGCCTGCCGGCACCTGGCCATCTGCAACGGCAACACCCGGGTGCGCGCCTGGGAACTGACCGGCGACTTCTGGGCCGCCGATCCCGCCTGCTACCTCACCGACGCCGAGATCGGCGTGGCCGAGGGCGAGCATCCGCTGGCCGAGCTGACGCCGTACCCGCGCCGCCGCCGGGAGGTGCAGGCATGAAGGCGCTGCTTCCCCTGGCCCTGCTGGCGGCACTGGGCTCGCTCCAGCCGGCTTCGGCCAACCCTGCCGCGCTCTACCAGCAGCACTGCCAGAGTTGCCATGGCGACAACCGCATGGGGGCCATGGCGCCGGCGCTGCTGCCGCAGAGCCTGGAGCGCCTCAAGCCGGCCGATATTCTCGACACCATCCGCCACGGCCGCAGCGCCACCCAGATGCCGGCCTTCGCCGAGCGCCTGGCCGACGCCGACATCCAGGCGCTGGCGGGCTACCTGAAGACGGCGCCGGAACAGCCGGCGCGCTGGAGCGAGGCCGACACGGCCGCCTCGCGCGTGGTCTATGCCGATCCGGCACGCCTGCCGGCGAAGCCGGTGCACCGGGCCGACCCGCAGAACCTGTTCGTGGTGGTGGAAGCGGGCGACCATCACGTCTCGGTGCTGGATGGCGACACGCTCAGCCCGATCGCCCGTTTCCAGAGCCGTTTCGCGCTGCACGGCGGCCCCAAGTTCTCGCCGGACGGCCGCTTCGTCTATTTCGCCAGCCGCGACGGCTGGGTGACGCAGTATGACCTCTACACGCTGCAAAACGTCGCCGAGATCCGCGTCGGGCTCAATACCCGCAACGTCGCGGTGTCCAGCGACGGGCGCTGGGTGCTGGCCGGCAACACCCTGCCGGAAACGCTGGTGTTGCTCGACGCCAACGGTCTCAAGCCAGTCAAGACCATTGCCGTGCAGGACGCCGCCGGCAAGACCTCGCGCGTCTCGGCGGTGTACGACGCCGCCCCGCGCCATAGCTTCATCGTGGCGCTGAAGGACGTGCCGGAGCTGTGGGAAATTTCCTACGATCCGAAGGCGGCCAGGGTCTACCCCGGCCACGTGCACGATTACAAGATGGGCGAGGCGCTGAGCGTCGACGGCTTTCTCAACCCGCGCGTGACGCCGCTCGACCTGGTGCTGGACGATTTCTTCTTCGACCCGGCCTACCGCCACGTCATCGGCGCCTCGCGCGAAGGCCGGGCGCAGGTGATCAACCTCGACATCCGGCGCAAGGTGGCCGAGCTGCCGCTCGACGGCATGCCGCATCTGGGCTCCGGCATCGCCTTCGAAGAGGGCGGCCACCGCTACATGGCCACCCCCAATCTCAGCAGCGGCCGGGTGACGGTGATCGATCTCGACAGCTGGCAACGCGTCAAGGACATCCCGACGCTGGGGCCGGGCTTCTTCCTGCGCAGTCACGAAAACACCCCGTACGCCTGGGTCGACGCCATGATGGGGGCGAAGAAGGACACGCTGGCGATCATCGACAAACGCACCCTGGAAGTGGTGAAGACCATGACGCCGCGCCCGGGCAAAACCACCGCCCACGTCGAATTCACCCGCGATGGCCGTTACGCGCTGGTGAGCGTGATGGAGAACCCGGGCGAGCTGCTGGTGCTCGACGCCGCCACCTTCCGCGAAGTGAAGTCGTTGCCGATGGCCAAGCCGATCGGCAAGTACAACGTGTTCAACAAGGTGACCCGCTCCGAGGGCACCAGCCATTAAGCTTGCGAATAAATCTGCTGTGCACCCCCATCCCGGCCCTGCGATGCGCGCCGTACCCTTTGTACGGCTGTGCTTCTCGAACCAGCCTGGGGCCGCTCGCAACGATTTCTTTCGCAAGCTCGGATATATGTAGTGCGTAGAATGGGTGAAGGCGCTTCTGCCGCAACCCATCGCTGATGGGGGGCGCTGCGCTTCACTCCTCCTGCGGTTCTGGGAATCAGGCAAGGGAAGTGCGCTCGTCCGCCTGTCCCCGCCATTATCGAAGCGTCTTCAAACGGCTTCCGGGCTCTCGGCCTCCTAAGCCGTTTGGATGATCAGGGGTGTACTTCCGGTTCATGGTGCCGTGCTGGCGGAGCCGGTATGGTGGGCGCTGCTTGGCGCTTTACCTGCGCTTCCCACACCACCACCCCGTCGCACAGGAATAGCAGACCATGAGTCAGATCGATATCCGTTCGTTCTTGCGGCACCAGCCGCTGTTTCAAGAGTTATCGGACGGCCAGCTCTCGGCGCTGGTGCCGTGCACCCACGAGGTGCGCGGTCAGAAAGGCCAGATCATCTTCCAGAAGGGCGACCCGTGCGAGGGCATGTACCTGGTCGTCTACGGCCGGATCAAGCTGTCGATCTCGTCGGCGCAGGGCGCCGAGAAGGTGATCGAGATCATCCATCCGGGGCAGAGTTTCGCCGAGGCGGTGATGTTCCTTGGCAGGCCGTGCCCGGTGATGGCGCAGTTTCTCGAGGACGGCCTGCTGCTGCAGGTGGAGGCGCGCTCGATCTTTGCCGCCATCGCCCGCGATGCCGCCTTCGCCCATCGTCTGCTGGCCGGCCTCAGCCTGCGCCTGCACGGCCTGGTGCGCGACGTCGAGCGCTACTCGGTGGAAAACGCGCTGCAGCGCGTGATCGGCTACCTGCTGCAGGGCGAGGACCACCCCGGTCAGCCCAACCGCGTGGTGACGCTGCCAGTGAACAAGAACCTGATCGCCTCGCGCCTCAACCTGACGCCGGAAACCTTCTCGCGCGTGCTGCACCAGCTCTCCGACGCCGGCCTGGTGGCGGTCAACGGCCGCGAGATCACGCTGATCGATATGAACCGCCTGGCCGATTTCGGCAGCGTGGCGAGCTAGCGCTCCGTCTGTTGCTGGGTTGGCCGAAGGCCGGCCCGGCATCCCCTCGCCGCGACTTGTCGCCGGTCTGGCCATGCCCGCGCCGTCCGGCGCGGATTGGCCGTCGCTGTCTTCCGCCCGCGTCTCCTCCTAAAGTACTAGACCCTGCCGGCCTTAAGGGTATACCCGGCTAGCTCTTTTCCCTCGGCATATGCCCACGTTAGGTGAATGGGAATCCGCTGGCGCAAAGCGTACCTTTCATAGCGAGAAATCAGCTCACAACGAGGGGGCCAGCCATGGCGTCGCACAGTTACAAACAATACGCGGTACTCGTTTCCAGTACGGTGTCGTTCACCGTCTGTTTCATGATCTGGATGATGTTTGCGGTACTGGGGATACCGCTGAAGCAGCAGCTCGGCCTGAATGAAACCGAATTTGGCATCCTGGCTGCCACGCCAGTGTTGACCGGCTCGCTGATCCGCGTGCCGCTGGGTATCTGGACCGACCGTTTCGGCGGCCGCATCGTGTTGTTTTCACTGATGATCGCCACCATTATCCCAATCTACGCCATGCAGTTCGCCACCCAGTACTGGCAGTTCCTGGTGATCGGCCTGTTCGTCGGCCTGGCCGGTGGGTCGTTCTCGGTCGGCACGCCCTACGTGGCGCGCTGGTTCAAGAAAGAGCAGCAGGGGCTGGCGATGGGCGTGTTCGGCGCCGGTAACGCTGGTTCGGCCCTGACCAAGCTGGTGGCGCCGTCGATTGTCGCCGCCTGGGGCTGGAAGATGGTGCCGACGGTGTACGCCGTGATCATGCTGGTGGTGGCGCTGAGCTTCTGGCTGTTCAGCTATCACGATCCCAAGCACGTGGTGTCGTCCAAGGTATCGCTCAAGCAGCAGCTCGCCCTGATGAAGAACCCGGCGGTGCTGCGCTACTGTCAGTACTACTCGGTGGTGTTCGGTGGCTACGTTGCCCTGGCGCTGTGGATGATCCATTACTACGTCGGCGAATACGGCTTCGACATGAAGCACGCAGCCTTCCTGGCCGCCTGTTTCTCGCTGCCGGGCGGAGTGCTGCGCGCCTTCGGCGGCTGGCTCAGCGACAAGTGGGGGCCGTTCAAGGTGACCTGGGGCGTGATGTGGGTGTGCTGGGTGGTGTTCTTCCTGCTCTCGTATCCGCCGACCCAGATGGTGGTCAATACTATCAAGGGCCCGGTGTCGTTCGATGTCCGTCTGACCCCGACGCTGTTCACCGTACTGCTGTTCGTGGTCGGCGTGGCCATGGCGGTGGGCAAGGCCTCGGTGTTCAAGTTCATCTCCGAAGAGTTCCCCGACAACATCGGCGCGGTGTCCGGCGTGGTGGGCCTGGCGGGCGGTCTGGGCGGCTTCTTGCTGCCGATCCTGTTCGGCGCCCTGGTCGATCTGACCGGCGTGCGCTCCAGCTCCTTCATGCTGCTCTACGGCACCGTCTGCGTTAGCCTGATCTGGATGCACTGGTCGTTCAAGGCGGTCCGTCGCGCCGAAGAGGCGGGCGAGCTGGCCACCGTTAAATCCTGATATCGAATTTTAATGAAGGAGGGCTCCCCCTGGAGCCCTCTCCCTGGAGGACTCTTACCATGACGTCTTACGTACTGACACGCTGGGAGCCGGAAAACTCGGCGTTCTGGCAGGATGAGGGCAAGGCGGTGGCCCGGCGCAACCTGTGGATTTCGATCCCGGCGCTGACGCTGGCCTTCGTGATCTGGCAGGTGTGGAGCGTGGCGGTGTTGAACATGCCGAACATCGGCTTCAACTACACACAGAACCAGCTGTTCTGGCTCGCCGCGCTGCCGGCCCTGTCCGGCGCCACGCTGCGCATCTTCTACTCCTTCATGGTGCCAATCTTCGGTGGCCGCAAGTGGACCGCGTTTTCCACCGCCACGCTGCTGCTGCCGGCGGTAGGCATCGGCTTCGCGGTGCAGGATACCTCCACCAGCTACGGCACCATGGCCTTCCTGGCGCTGCTGTGCGGCTTCGGTGGCGGCAACTTCAGCTCGTCGATGGCCAACATCAGCTTCTTCTTCCCGAAAGCGGAGAAGGGTACCGCGCTCGGCCTCAACGCCGGCCTCGGCAACCTCGGCGTGTCGCTGGTGCAGTTCGTGGTGCCGCTGGTGATCACCGCCGGCGTGTTCGGCGCCTTCGGCGGCGAGCCGCAGACCTGGATCAAGGGTAGCCAGACCAAGCTGATGTGGCTGCAGAACGCCGGCTTCATCTGGGTGCCGTTCATCGTGCTGTCGACGCTGGCAGCATGGTTCGGCATGAATGACATTGCTTCGGCCAAGGCCTCGTTCGCCGACCAGGCGGTGATCTTCAAGCGCAAGCACAACTGGCTGATGTGCTGGCTCTACATCGGCACCTTCGGTTCCTTCATCGGCTTTGCCGCTGGCTTCCCGCTGCTGGTGAAAGGCCAGTTTCCGGATATCGACCCGACCAAGTACGCCTTCCTCGGCCCGCTGATTGGTGCCCTGGCACGCCCGGTGGGTGGCTGGCTGGCCGACAAGATCGGTGGCGCCAAGGTGACCCAGGCGGTATTCGCGCTGATGATCGCCGCCGTGTTCGGCGTGCTGCAGTTCCTGCCGCACGGCGGCCAGGGCGGCAGCTTCCAGGGCTTCTTCTCGATGTTCCTGTGCCTGTTCGCGCTGACCGGCATCGGCAACGGTTCCACCTTCATGCAGGTGCCGACCATCTTCCTGACCCTGCACAAGCGCATGGCCGGCAGCAGCGAGGCGGCACAGAAGCAGGCCGTGGCCAACGCCACCAAGGAGGCTGCTGCGGTGCTGGGCTTCTCCGGTGCGGTCGGTGCCTACGGCGGCTTCTTCATTCCGAAGAGCTACGGTACCTCGATTGCGCTGACCGGTGGCGTCGAGGCCGCGCTGTACGCCTTCATCGCCTTCTATCTCAGCTGCCTGGTGATCAACGGCTGGTACTACGCACGCAAGAACGCCGAAGTACCGTGCTGAGAACGGCACACTGACGAGGCTTGGGTCTCGTTGCCAGGGGTGCCGTCGACGGCCCCCGTCCGCTTCCCTTTATGTCGACTCTTTGCCCCGCCCCGTGCGGGGATTTTTTTTGCGCCGGCGGCGATGGATTTGGGCGGGGTAGTTCTTTGGGAGTAGCCGGGATGGCCGGGCGGCAGGGGGAGGGGGTAGTGCCAATGCGCAGGCTTCGGCCAACCTTTGGCGAATGTCGTGCTGGACCGGGTTTCCCTAAGCTTTGCAATGTGACAACGGGTCAGCCGCGCCTCTCTTGCGCGGCCAATGTTTGGAGGCATGATGAGCCATTTTCTCGACCGCCTGAATTTTCTCGGCAAGGTCCGCAGCACCTTCTCCGACGGCCACGGCGCCGTCGTGAACGAGGATCGCAAGTGGGAGGACGCGTATCGCCAGCGCTGGCAGCACGACAAGATCGTCCGCTCCACCCATGGTGTCAACTGTACCGGCTCGTGCAGCTGGAAGGTCTACGTCAAGAACGGTCTGATCACCTGGGAAACCCAGCAGACCGACTATCCGCGCACCCGCCCGGACCTACCCAACCACGAACCGCGCGGCTGTCCGCGCGGCGCCTCGTACAGCTGGTACGTCTATTCCGCGCAGCGCGTGAAGTACCCGATGGTGCGTGGCCGCCTGATGCGCCTGTGGCGCGAGGCACGCAAGACCCTGGGTCCGATCGAGGCCTGGGCAAAGATCAGCCAGACCGCCGAAACCGCCAAGGAATACAAGTCCAAGCGTGGCCTGGGTGGTTTCGTGCGTTCCAACTGGGATGAAGTCAACGAGATCATCGCCGCCGCCAACGCGTTCACCGTGAAGAACTACGGACCGGACCGCGTGGTAGGCTTCTCGCCGATTCCGGCCATGTCGATGATCAGCTACGCCTCCGGCAGCCGCTACCTCAGCCTGATCGGTGGCGTGCCGCTGTCGTTCTACGACTGGTATTGCGACCTGCCGCCGTCCAGCCCGCAGATCTGGGGTGAGCAGACCGACGTCGCCGAATCGGCCGACTGGTACAACTCCACCTACCTGATGGTATGGGGTTCCAACATCCCGATGACGCGTACCCCGGACGCCCACTTCTACACCGAAGTGCGCTACAAGGGCACCAAGACCGTGGCGGTATCGTCCGACTTCGGCGAAATGGCCAAGTTCGGCGACATCTGGCTGGCACCGAAGCAGGGCACCGACGCCGCGCTGGCGATGGCCATGGGCCACGTCATCCTCAACGAGTACCACAAGACCGGCAAGTCGGCCTACTTCAACGACTATGTTCGCCAGTACACCGACATGCCGATGCTGGTGCTGCTCAAGAACGGCGCCAAGGGTTACGAGCCGGACTACTTCCTGCGTGCCTCCAACCTGGTCGACCACCTGGGCGAAGACAACAACCCGGAATGGAAGACCCTGGTCTACGACGACAACACCGGCAACATCGTCGCCCCGACCGGTTCCATCGGCTTCCGCTGGGGTGAATCCGGCAAGTGGAGCCTGGAAGAGAAAGATGGCCACAGCGGCCGCGAGATCAAGCAGCGCCTGTCGCTGCTGGACGACCGCGACGAAGTGGTCAGCGTCGGCTTCCCGTACTTCGGCGCCGAGCACGACGACCTGCTGATGCGCAACGTGCCGGCCAAGAAGGTGCAGCTGGCCGACGGCAGCGAGGCGCTGGTCGCCACCGTGTTCGACCTGATGATGGCGCACTATGGCGTCGATCGCGGCCTGGGCGGCGGCAACGTGGCCACCTCCTACATGGACGACGTGCCGTATACCCCGGCCTGGCAGCAGAAGCACACCGGCGTGAAGCCGGAAATGGTGATCCAGGTGGCGCGCGAGTTCGCCGAGAACGCCGACAAGACCCAGGGCAAGTCCATGGTCATCGTCGGTGCCGCGCTGAACCACTGGTACCACATGGACATGACCTACCGCGGCATCATCAACATGCTGATGATGTGCGGCTGTGTCGGCCAGAGCGGTGGTGGCTGGTGCCACTACGTCGGCCAGGAAAAGCTGCGCCCGCAAACCGGCTGGGCCCCGCTCGCCTTTGCCAGCGACTGGGTGCGCCCGTCGCGCCAGATGAACGGCACCTCGTTCTTCTACGCCCATACCAGCCAGTGGCGCCATGAAAAACTCGGCGCCAGCGAAATCCTGGCTCCGACCGCCGACGGCAAGATGGCCGAGATGTCGCTGATCGACTTCAACGCCAAGGCCGAACGCCTGGGCTGGCTGCCGTCCGCACCGCAGCTCGCCAAGAACCCGCTCGACGTCACCGCCGAAGCCGAATCGCTGGGCAAGGACGCCGTGCAGCACGCCGTCGACAGCCTGCGCAACGGCCAGCTCGACATGTCCTGCGACGACCCGGACAATCCGGCCAACTTCCCGCGCAACATGTTCGTGTGGCGCTCCAACATCCTGGGTTCGTCCGGCAAGGGCCACGAGTACTTCCTGAAGTACCTGCTCGGCACGCAGAACGCGCTGATGGACGACGAGCAGACCGGTATCAAGCCGAAGGAAGTCAAGGTACGCCCGGCCGCCGAAGGCAAGCTCGATCTGCTGGTGGTGCTGGACTTCCGCATGTCGACCACCTGCCTGTACGCCGACATCGTGCTGCCGACCGCCACCTGGTACGAGAAGGACGACCTCAACACGTCCGACATGCACCCGTTCATCCACCCGCTGTCCGAAGCCGTGCAGCCGCTGTGGCAGAGCAAGTCCGACTGGGAAATCTACAAGGGCATCGCCAAGAAGTTCTCGGAACTGGCCGGCGACTACCTCGGCACCCGCAAGGACCTGGTGCTCACCCCGCTGATGCACGACACCCCGAGCGAACTGGGCCAGCCGTTCGACCCGCGCGACTGGAAGAAGGGCGAGTGCGAGCCGATTCCGGGCAAGACCATGCCGACCATGACCGTGGTCGAGCGCAACTACGGCGACATCTACAAGAAGTTCACCTCGATCGGCCCCTTGCTGGAAAAAGCCGGCAACGGCGGCAAGGGCATCGGCTGGAAGACCGGCCACGAAATCGAAGAGCTGCGCCACCTCAACCACGTCGTCACCGAGGAGGGCGTGTCCAAGGGCCAGCCCAAGCTCGAGACCGCGATTGACGCCGCCGAGATGATCCTGACGCTGGCACCGGAAACCAACGGCCACGTTGCGGTCAAGGCCTGGGAAGCGTTGTCCAAGATCACCGGGCGTGACCACACCCACCTGGCGATCCCGCGCGAGCACGACAAGATCCGCTTCCGCGACGTGCAGGCACAGCCGAGGAAGATCATCTCCTCGCCGACCTGGTCCGGCCTGGAAAGCGAAGAGGTCAGCTACAACGCCGGCTACACCAACGTGCACGAGCTGATTCCTTGGAGAACGATCACCGGTCGTCAGCAGTTCTATCAGGATCACCAGTGGATGCGTGCCTTCGGCGAAGGCTTCTCGAGCTACCGCCCGCACATCAACCTGAAGACCACCGGCGCCATGCTCGGGGCCAAGCCGAACGGCAACAAGGAGATCGTGCTGAACTGGATCACCCCGCACCAGAAGTGGGGCATCCACAGTACCTACTCTGACAACCTGCGCATGCTGACCTTGTCGCGTGGCGGTCCGCACGTGTGGATCTCCGAGGACGACGCCAAGGCGGCCGGCATCGTCGACAACGACTGGATCGAGGTGTTCAACGTCAACGGCACCCTGACCGCCCGTGCCGTGGTATCGCAGCGCGTGCCCAACGGCATGAGCCTGATGTACCACGCCCAGGAGAAGATCGTGAACGTGCCGGGTGCCGAAACCTCCGGCAAGCGCGGCGGTATCCACAACTCGGTGACGCGTGCGGTGACCAAGCCGACCCACATGATCGGTGGCTACGCCCAGCTCTCCTACGGCTTCAACTACTACGGCACGGTCGGTTCCAACCGCGATGAATTCGTGATCGTGCGCAAGATGAAGAACGTGGACTGGATGGATCGGCCGTCGGCTGAGTAGGGCGCGAGCCCGAAGGGCGTTTCGTCGGATGACGGCGAAACGCCCCTGTACTCCCTAATTCCATTGAAGTTCGGCGGAACGCCCCTGAGCGGGCAAGGCAAACACAGCGGTGCCAAGTAAGGGCTTCCGCCAAACTGGAGAATCAACATGAAAATCCGAGCCCAAATCGGCATGGTGCTCAACCTCGACAAGTGTATCGGCTGCCACACCTGTTCGGTGACCTGCAAGAACGTGTGGACCAGCCGCGACGGGGTGGAGTACGCCTGGTTCAACAACGTCGAAACCAAGCCCGGCGTCGGTTATCCCAAGGAATGGGAAAACCAGGACAAGTGGAAGGGCGGCTGGGTACGCCGTTCCGACGGCAAGCTGGAACCGCGCCAGGGCAGCCGGCTGAAGATCCTGTCCAACATCTTCGCCAACCCCAACCTGCCGTCCATCGACGAGTACTACGAGCCGTTCACCTACGACTACGAGCACCTGCAGAACGCGCCGGAAATGATCACCCCGCCGACCGCACGGCCGGTATCGGTGGTGACCGGCAAGAAGATGGACAAGATCGAATGGGGTCCGAACTGGGAAGACGACCTCGGCGGCGAATTCAGCAAGCGCTCCAAGGACGCGCTGTTCGAAGGCATCCAGAAGGAAATGTACTCGGCTTTCGAGAACACCTTCATGATGTACCTGCCGCGCCTGTGCGAACACTGCCTCAACCCGGCCTGCGTCGCCTCCTGCCCGTCCGGCTCCATCTACAAGCGTGAAGACGACGGCATCGTGCTGATCGACCAGGACAAGTGCCGCGGCTGGCGCATGTGCGTGTCGGGCTGCCCGTACAAGAAGATTTACTACAACTGGACCACCGGCAAGGCCGAGAAGTGCATCTTCTGCTACCCGCGTATCGAAGCCGGTCAGCCGACGGTGTGCTCCGAGACCTGCGTCGGCCGTATCCGTTACCTCGGCGTGCTGCTGTACGACGCCGACAAGATCGAAGCCGCCGCCAGCGTGGAAGATCCGAAGAGCCTGTACGAAGCGCAGCTGGGCGTGTTCCTCGACCCGAACGCGCCGGAGATCATCGCCGAAGCCAAGAAGCAGGGCATCCCGGATGCCTGGCTGACCGCCGCGCAGAAGTCGCCGGTGTACAAGATGGCGATGGAGTGGAAGGTTGCCTTCCCGCTGCACCCGGAATACCGCACGCTGCCGATGGTGTGGTACATCCCGCCGCTGTCGCCGATCCAGTCCGCGCTGGAAAACGGCCTGATCGGCGAGAACGGCATCATCCCGGACGTCAAGGATCTGCGCATCCCGATCCGCTACCTCGCCAACCTGCTCACCGCAGGCAAGGAAGAGCCGGTGGTCAAGGCGCTGGAAACCATGGTCGCCATGCGCCGCTACATGCGCAAGAAGAGCGTGGAAAAGGTCAGCGACGCCGCCACCCTGAAGGGCACGCATCTCAAGCCGCTGCAGGTGGAAGAGATGTACCGCGTGATGGCCATCGCCAACTACGAAGATCGTTTCGTGATCCCGACCACCCACAAGGAAATGGTCGAGAACACCTTCGACGACAAGGCCAGCTGCGGCTTCAGCTTCGGCAACGGCTGCTCCAGCGGGGCGACCGACCACAGCCTGTTCGGCAAGAAGAAGGCCACGCCGATCGTGTTCCACGACCTGCGTCGCGACCGCAAGGCTAACGCCGGCCAGTGAAGGAGAGCATGATGAAACACTTCAAGGCGCTGTCGGCGCTGCTGAGCTACCCCGAGCCGGAACTGCTCGAAGCCTTGCCGGATATTCGGACGCTGTTGGCTGACGCCGGGCTGGAGCCGCAGGTGGCTCCGCTCCTGGCCGAGCTGGAAGCGGGCGAGCTGATCGCGCTGCAGGAGAACTACGTGCTGGTGTTCGACCGCAACCCGTCGCACTCGCTGCATCTGTTCGAGCATATTCACGGCGAGGACAGGGCGCGTGGCCAGGCCATGGTCGACCTGATGGAGGAGTACAAGGGCCACGGTTTCGAGATGATGACCAGCGAACTGCCGGATTACCTGCCGCTGTTCCTGGAGTTCCTGTCTCAGACCGATGCCGAGGAAGCGGGCAGGCTGTTGTCCGACGCCGTGCACGTGGTGGCCCACGTTGCAGGCCGCCTGCGCGAGCACAACAGCGTTTACGCCGGCGTGCTCGATGCGGTGGTGTGGCTGTCCCCGGTAGCGCCGGAGCCGCTCACGGTGCCGCCGGTGCGCGATATGGACGAGGCGCTGGAAACCTTCGGTCCCGGCGTGGACGGCATCGAGCCCCTGCTCAAGCCGACGCTGCGTCCCGAGATCGCTCCGGTCAACTTCTATCCGCAACGGCCGCGTGCCTGATTATCACCTGCCGCTTTCGGCCGGCCGACAAGGTTGGCCGAAGCGGAATGGAGGAAAGTCATGAATACCTTGCATCAATTCCTGTTCGGGGTATACCCGTACATCGCCCTATCGATCTTCCTGCTGGGAAGTCTGGTGCGCTTCGACCGCGAGCAGTACAGCTGGAAGAGCGAGTCGAGCCAGCTGCTGCATCGCGGTAGCCTGCGCCTGGGCAACATCCTGTTCCACATCGGCATCATCGGCCTGTTCTTCGGCCACATGGTCGGTCTCCTGACTCCGGTGGCAGTGTGGGACGCGCTGGGCGTCGCCCACTCCTTCAAGCAGGTGTTCGCCATGACCGCCGGCGGCATCATGGGCACGCTGTGCCTGATCGGCGTGCTGATCCTGCTGCAGCGCCGCTTCGGCAACGACCGCCTGGCCGTCAACAGCACCTGGCGCGACAAGCTGGTGATGGTGTGGATCCTGCTGACGCTGCTGTTGGGCCTGTCCACCATCTTCGTCTCCGCCGGCCATCTGGACGGCCACGAAATGGTCCTGCTGATGACCTGGGCGCAGCACATCATCACCCTGCGGGGCGACGCGGCCAGCTACATCGCCGGTGCCTCGATCGTGTTCAAGATGCACCTGTTCATGGGCATGAGCCTGTTCCTGATCTTCCCGTTCACCCGTCTGGTGCACGTGTGGAGCGGTTTCGCCGCCGTGGGCTACCTCGGCCGTGCCTGGCAGCTGGTGCGCCCGCGCGCCTGAGCCGGCTCATCTTCGCAACACTAAAAAGCGCTGCCCGCGGGCAGCGCTTTTTCTATGCTGGATGGCCGGTCAACGCGGGCCTGCTTCCAGCGTCTCGACCATGGCCTCGTCCTCCGTCGCCGGACGGCGTGGCGGCCAGAAAAAGTCCAGCGGCCGGTGCAGGAAGTGGCGCCCCACCGCCGGCAGCAGCGGCAGCGCGTCGCGCAGCGTCAACTTGCGTGAACGCAACGCCACCCACAGTGCCAGGTTGAAGCTCACCAACAGGTTGAGCAGCCCGATCAGGCCGATACCCAACACCGACCACGTCAGCGTCTGCCAACTGATGGCGTAGTCGAGCCCGACCGCCGCGAAGGCCAGGTTGGCCGAAGCGAAGGTGATGTGACGGATGTCGATCGGCAGCCCCAGCAGCAGGCCGATGGTGCCGGTCAGCCCCAGGAAAAGGCCGAAATAGAAGTTGCCGGCCAGCGCCCCCAGGTTGTGTTCCACGTATTGCGCCAGGCGTCGTGTGCGATGCTCGCCGATCAGGCGGTTGAGCCACGGCAGCGCGGCTAGCCGCTCCGGAATGCGCTGGTAGATCGCCAGGTTGTCATAGTAGCCGGCGATCAGGCCCGCCAAGAACAGGTACACCCCGGCAATGGCGGCGTGAAACAGCGACAGGCTGGCCAGCGGGTCGATCTCGTGCAACAGGTGCTGCGCCTTGGCCACACTCACCGCCTGGGAGCCGAACAGATGTTTCCAGCCCTCGGCGATCGCCCAGGCCACCGGCAGCGCCATCACCACGTTGCCGACGATGGCGATGAACTGGGTGCGCAGCACGCTGACCACCAGTTCCGTCAGCTCGCTCAACTGTGCCTTGCCGCCGTTCGGGGTGTGGATCGCGGCGGCCAGGCGTGCGGCCGTCATCGCCGGCTGCTTGGTGGCAACGGTGAAATGCAGCAGCTGGATCAGCATGAAGCCGAAGGCATAGTTCAGGCCGAAGGCCATCCCTTCCAGCAATAGGGGCAGGTGCGCCTGCGCCAGCGTCAGCTTGATCAGCGCCATGAAGCCCACCAGCAGCCCGGCTCCCATCGCCGCCTTGGCCATGCCCAGCCACTCGCTGCGGCTCTCGGCGATGTAGTGCTCGCCGCGCTGGCCGGCGTGTTCGGTCACCTGCAGCGCCAATAGCTCGATGTTCGAGGTGAACAGGTCGGACAGCTTGTGGTGGCGGTTGTCGGCGCGTACCAGCTCGCCGAGGAACTGGAACAGCGTCGGGTCGGTCACCGGGTCGTAGCCCGGGGTCAGCAGTGTCAATACCTGGCGCAGGCGGTGGATGTGTTGTTGCAGTCGCTGCAGATGGTAGGTCAGGCTGACCGAAATACCGTAGCGCGCGGCGTTCTTGCGGATGCGCAGGACGATGCCCTCGCACTGTTCCAGCAGCACCAGGATGTGTTTCTCATCCTCGCCGGTCTCGCTGTCGTCGGTCGCGGCGTGTTGTTGGCTTTCGACGAAGCGGAACACCTCGGCGTTCAAGTGCAGGAACGGCGATTCGAAGCGCTCGATGTCCGGATGCACGCGCACCAGCTCCGGTTCCAGACCGATCGCCACAATGCGCGAGGAGAGCACCTGCACGGCTTCCAGCAGCTGCCAGCGGGTATGCGCGCGCGCCTCGGTGTCGGTTTCTTCCTCCCAGTGCAGCGCGCGCCACACGTCGCCGCACACTTCCTGCGGCAATTGCTGCACCCACTGGTAATCGCGCTTGTCACGGAACAGGCTGCTGAACACGTCTTTCAGGTAATCCGGGTTCTGCGGCGGCGGCAGCAGCCTCTCACCGATACGCGTCTTCATCGACGAAAAGAAACCTGCGTTCGACAGGATGCCGACGTCGGTATAGAGCTGGATCTGGCGCGTGCTGCTCAGCTGTTGCAGCAGGCAGCGGCGCAGGTTGGCGCGGTAATCCGGGTGCTGCTCCAGTAGGTAGCTCAGCGCCCGCACGTTCTTGATTGCCTGGGCGCTGTCGGAAGGGTGGGCGGGCCGGACCAAGTCGATCAGACCGGCCAGCAGCGAAGTCGGGGAGTGCGCTTGACCATCGGCCAGCGCACGCAGCAAGGTATCCATAGGCAAGTTCTCCGGCCGGCAAGCGCCGGCGAGTGGATAGGATGGCCTAAGTTGGCCTGCTTGAAAGAGGGGCGGATGCCCGGGGAAACCCGTCGGCAAGCGGGCGCACATTTCGGATCGGGTGCCGCAATGCACCACAGCAGGGCGGTCGCTGCCAGGATCTTGCCCTGGCGCGAGGCGGGTGCCCGGCCATTTGCGAACGGGTTGTCAGAACTCCATGCAAATCATGAAAGACCATGGCGCGGCGCAATTAGTTCTTTCGGATGAGTGTGTCATGTCGTCGTAATCGTTACCATGCGCATGGGGGCTGCCGCCCTCGGCTGCTGCTGTGCACCGCCTCGCCGACACGTTCCGGGGCCGCCGTTTCCTGTCGTTTTCCACCCCGCGTGCCCACGATCACGAGTGTGGCAGCTGAGCATTTCATGACCATGTTGCAGGCGTATTGCGCATGGTGTGCTTATTGCTTGCTCACGAGTATTTAACTGGAGTCGATGTCGATGCTGTCCCGCTTTTCTCTTGCCACCAAGCTGCTGCTGTTGCTGGTGCCCTTCGCCCTCGTGACGATCGGCCTGGCATCGGTGATCTCCATGGAACGCTGGCACGGGGTGCGGCAACTGGAGCTGTCGCAACGGCAGGTGCAGATGGCGGGGCTGGCCAGCGGGCTGATCCATGCCCTGCAGGTGGAGCGCGGCTTGAGCAACGGCTACCTGCACGCCCAGGGAAGTGTACCGCCGGCGCTGAACGAGGCACGCGGCCAGACCGGCACGGCGTTCGCCGCCTTCAAGGCCGGCCTCGCCGAGCTCGACGCAGCCGGGCAGGGCACGGCGCAGGTGGCCAGCATCGAGGCGCTGCTGCAACAGCGCCCGGCGGTCGACGCGCGCAGCGTGGCCGCACCGGCCCTGTTTGCGGCGTTTTCCGAGCGCATCGAGGCGCTGACCGGGCTGATCGCGCAACTGGCCAAATCCGGTCAGGAGCCGGAAGCGTTGCGTGAGACCACGGTGCTGCTCAACGTCCTGTGCGAGAAGGAGTTCGCCGGCCGCGAGCGTGGCTTCGTCAACGGTGTGCTGGTCCGGGGGAGCTTCGATCAGACCAGCATGAGCCAGTTCGATGCCCTCGCCGCCAAGCAGGAAGCGTGCGCCGCGCAGGCGCGCCAACTAGGGTCGGAGCGCTTCCTGCAGCAGGCCGATGCGCAGGCGCACAGCGCCGACGGACAGGCTGTGCTGGCGCTGCGCCAGGCGCTGCGCAGCCAGCCGCTCGGCGGGCCGGCCGGCGTGGCGCCGGAACGCTGGTTCGCCGATTCCACACGCCGCATGGCCGGTCTCAAAACCCTACAGGACAGCCTGCTCGCCGACATGGCGACCCGCCTCGCCGCCGCCCGCGCCAGCGCCCGTAGCGACCTGGTGCTCACCATCGGCGGAACCGTGCTGGCGCTGCTGCTGCTGGCGACGCTGGCGTTGTCGATCTACCGTGGCATCTGCAACCCGGTGCGGCGTCTGGAGCGCGTCATGACCGGGATGAGCCAGGATCTGGATCTGTCGGCGCGTGCCAAGGTTCCCGGTAGCGACGAAATGGCGCGCATGGGCCAGGCGTTCGATCATCTGGTCGACGCGTTCGCGGCGACGCTGACGCAGGTCAAGCACAATGCCCACCAGCTGGTCGGCGCCGCCGATGCGTTGCAGGCGGTCTCCGCCCGGGCCGCGCGTGCCGCCGAGACCCAGACCGCGTCCTCCACCGAGATCGCCGCGGCAGTCGAGGAAATGGCCAGCGGCATCGCCATGGTCAAGGACAATACCCACGAGTCGCAGCAGACCGTGTTCGTCATGCAGGACAGCCTGGACGCCGGCCGCGCCCGCATGGGGGAAACCACCGGCGTGATGCGCGACACTTCGTCGGCGCTGGGCCGGGCCGGCGAGTCGATCGGGCAGTTGCGCGAGAAGTCGCAGCACATCAGCGCCATCATCACGGCAATTCGCGACATCGCCGATCAGACCAATCTCCTGGCACTCAACGCCGCCATCGAGGCGGCCCGTGCCGGCGAGACCGGCCGTGGTTTTGCCGTGGTGGCCGACGAAGTACGCAAGCTGGCCGAACGCACCAGCCAGCAGACGCTGGAAATCACCACACTGGTCGACGGTATCCGCCAGGAGACCTTTGCCGCAGCCGGGCTGATGGACTCCGCCCGCAGTCAGATGAACGTCGGGCTGGAGCGGGTCGGCCTCACCGTGGCCGATCTCGACGGCATCCACCGTCAGGCCAGCGATTCGGCGCTCAAGTGCGAGGAAACCGCCGCCGCCATGCAGCAGCAGACCGCCGCCAGCGCCGAAGTGGCGCAGAACATCGCGCGCATCGCTGCGTTGGCCGAAGACAACTCGACCATCGTGCACCAGGCGGCGGAGCTGGCCACCCAGCTCAACCAGACCGCCGGCGACCTGGTCGCCATGGTCGACCGCTTCAAGCACGCCGGCTAGCCGTCGTCTCCCGGCCGTGTGCGCCCCTCCGCCAGGGGGGGGTGAACCCGGCCTAGTTACTTCGGCATAGCTCGGGGTGGTCGTTTGTGGGAATGTGCGCGTCTTTTGCCTTCTATATACTGAACAATGAAGAGCTTAAGTTCGGGGAACATGCCCCGCTGGAGTTGATATGCTGACCGACCGTTTCGGCCGTACCATCGAGTACCTGCGGCTCTCGGTGACCGACCGCTGTGATTTGCGCTGTACCTACTGTATTCCCAAGGGCTTCAAGGATTTCGAGGAGCCGGAAAACTGGCTCACGTTCGACGAGATCGAGCGCGTGGTCGCCGCCTTCGTGCGCTTGGGGACGCGGCGCGTCCGCCTGACCGGCGGTGAGCCGCTGCTGCGCCGCAATCTGCCGCAACTGGCGGGGCGCCTGTCCGCACTCGACGGTCTCGACGACCTCTCGCTCACCACCAATGCCACGCAGCTTTCGCGTCATGCCGAAGCGCTGTTCCAGGGCGGCGTGAACCGCCTCAACATCAGCCTCGATTCGCTCAAGCGCGAATGCATGCACGAGATCACCGGTCGCGACAGTCTGCCGCAGATCATGGAAGGTCTGAAGGCCGCCAAGGCCGTCGGCTTCGCCCCGATCAAGATCAACATGGTGGCGATGAAGGACGTCAACGAATCCGAAATCGAAAGCATGGCGGCGTTCTGTATCGAGCAAGGGTTCGTGCTGCGCTTGATCGAAGCCATGCCGATGGGGGAAACCGGGCAGTCGGCGCACTACCTCGACTTGCAGCCGGTGCTGGAAAATCTGCGCCGCACCTTCGACCTGGTGCCGCAGGCCGAAACGCTGGGCGGCGGCCCGGCCCGTTACTGGAAGACCCGCGACAACGCGTTCTCGCTCGGCGTCATCACACCGATTTCGCAGCACTTCTGTGCTACCTGCAACCGCCTGCGCCTGTCGGTGGATGGCACGCTCTACATGTGCCTGGGGCAGGAAGAGCGTTTCGAGTTGCGCCCCCTGTTGCGTGCCGGTATCAGCGATGCCGGCCTGGAAGACGCCATCCGTGCCGCCATCGAGCTCAAGCCGGAAAAGCACGAGTTCCGCGAAAAACCGACCAAGATCCTGCGCTTCATGTCGATGACCGGGGGGTGACGTGCGTTCGGTTGAACCCCTGCTGCAAGGATTCCGCCGTTTCCAGTCCCGCTACTTTGGCGAATTGGACCTCTTTGACGAATTGCGCCACGGCCAGCGTCCCAGCACGCTGGTGATCGGTTGCTGCGATTCGCGCGTGCACCCCGCCACCCTGACCGGCTCCGAACCGGGCGAGCTGTTCATCGTACGCAACGTTGCCAACCTGGTGCCGCCTTGCGACGAGACGCTGACGCACGCCAGTGTGGCGGCGGCACTCGAATTTGCGGTATTGTCGCTCAAGGTGGAACGCATCATCGTGTTCGGACACGCCAGTTGTGGCGGCATCCGGGCGCTGATGCAGCGTTCTGCCGATGAGGCCAGCGCCCTGAAGCGCTGGCTGGATATCGCCGAGCCGGCGCGGCGTTTCGTCGAGTCGAGCTACGACGACGTGAGCGAGGAAGAGCGTCTGCGCCAATGCGAAAAGGCGGCTATTCTGGTTTCCATCAACAACCTGCTGTCCTACCCTTGGCTGCGCGAGCGTGTCGAACAGGGCTCGCTCCTGCTCGATGGCTGGTATTTCGACATCCATGAGGGCGCGTTGTGGGGGTTCGACCCGCAGCAGGACCGCTTCGTACCACTGGTGTGCCCGATTCAGAAGCCCGACCCATGAC
>NZ_JBYSWM010000029.1:0-42274 GCF_058781125.1 Pseudogulbenkiania sp. FW507-F1
ACCGCCCACCCAACTCACCCGCCTGCCGCGCCGCTTCCGGCCCGCCGGCACCGCGCTGAAAATGCAAAAAGCCGGCGTTTTCGCCGGCTTTTTCAGGGTGGGTGCCATTTCTGGCGGGTGGGCCGGGCTTCGGCCAACCTGCACCGCGTTCAGCTGCGGTAGTCGGCGTTGATGCGCACGTAGTCGTAGGAGAAGTCGCAGGTCCAGACGGTTGCGCTGGCCTGGCCTTGGGTTGGCTGAGCCGCCCCGTAAGCCCGTTCCCGGACTGTGCGATCGCGAGGGCTTGCCATCGATGCGCGAGGTTCAAATGGTCTGCTTGACCGCCGCCGGGCTCTCCGGGCGATGCCGGTAGCGTTGTGCCAGCACCGCACACACCATCAGCTGCACCTGATGGAACAGCATCAGGGGCAGTACGATTGCGCCTACGGCATGGCCGGCGAACAGCACGTTGGCCATCGGGATACCGCTTGCCAGACTCTTCTTCGAGCCGCAGAAGACGATGGTGATCTCGTCTTCCTTATTGAAACCGAGCTTGCGCGCCGCGGTGCGTGTCGCGAACAGCGCCAGCGCCAGCAACACGCCGTTGACCACCAGCAGCCCGGCCAGCGCCTTCACCGGGGTGTTGTGCCACAGCCCCTGGATGACGGCCTCGCTGAACGCCGTATAGACCACCAGCAGAATCGAGCCCTGATCGACGAAACGCAGCATCGCCTTGTTGCGCTCCACCCAGCCACCGATCCAGCGTCGAGCCACCTGGCCGGCCAGGAAGGGCAGCAGCAATTGCACCATGATGTCGATGATCGAGTGCCACGAGCTGGCGCCGCCGGCGTGCGATACCACCAGCACGCTGACCAGCAGCGGGGTCAGGAAGATGCCGATCAGGCTCGACGCCGATGCGCTGCACACCGCTGCGGGGATATTACCGCGCGCCATCGAGGTGAAGGCGATGGAGGACTGCACCGTGGCCGGCAGCGCGCACAGGAACAGCACGCCCAGATAGAGGTCCGGCGTCACCAGCGGGGACAGGATGGGTTTGAGCGCAAAGCCCATCGCCGGGAACAGGATGAAGGTGCTGGCGAACACCAGCAGGTGCAGCCGCCAGTGCGTTGCCCCGGCGATCACCGCTTCGCGCGACAGCTTCGCTCCATGCAGGAAGAACAGCAGCGCGATCGCCGCATAGGTCACCTTGCCGAAGACCACGGCGGTTTGGCCTTCGCAGGGCAGGAACGTGGCGAGCAGCACGGTGATGACCAGCGCCAGCGTGAAGTTGTCGGGGAGGAAACGGGGTCGTGCCACGGGGTACTCCTGATGATCGCTTGCGAGAGCAAACGCTGCCCTCCATTCATTGGCGTTATTTTTGCTGCCAGCCGATATAGAATTCAAATGGATTTATCTGATCAATTCATTCAATTTCTGCATGAACATCTCTCTGCGCCAATTACGCACCTTCCTTGCCGTTGCTCGGCACCGCAGTTTCAGTCGCGCCGGTGACGCGATCGGCCTGTCGCAACCGGCGGTCAGCCACGCGCTGCGCGAGCTGGAGGGGGAGCTGGGCCTGAAGCTGCTCGACCGTACCACCCGCGACGTGGCATTGACCGAAGCCGGGCAAAACCTGGCCGGCACGCTGGAACGGCTGCTCGACGAACTGGAAGGTTGCCTCGCCGAGACCCGCCAGCTGGGCGAAACCCGCCAGGGACGAGTGCGGGTGGCGGCCAGCCCGACCATTTCGGCCAACCTGATGCCCTCCTGCATCGCCCGCAGCGCCGAACGCTACCCCAAGCTGTCGCTGATGTTGCGCGACCAGGTGCAGCAGCTGGTGCTCGCCAGCGTGCGCAGCGGGGAGGTTGATTTCGGAGTGATCATCGACCCGCTCGGTGCCGACGACCTGTATTGCGAGACCATCCTGCAGGAGCCGTTCTGCCTGGTCTGCCGGGCCGATCACCGCTTCGCCGCCGCCGGGTCGGTCGCCTGGAGCGAACTCGCCGCCGAGCCGCTGGTGCTGCTCGACTACGCCTCGGGCAGCCGGCCGCTCATCGACAAGGCATTCGCCCAGCAGCAGGTGAGCATGCGGGTGGCGCAGGAACTCGGCCATTCCACCACCGTGTACCGCATGATCGAGGCCGGCATCGGCATCAGCGTGCTGCCGATCCTGGCGCTGCCCTTGCCGGAAGCCAGCGATCTGGTGGTGCGGCCGCTCTTCCCCGCCGTCGAGCGCTCGCTGATGCTGGTGCGCCGCAAGAATCGCTCGCTGTCGCCGTTGGCCGAAACGGTATGGGCGCTGATCCGCGAGGTGGCCGCCGAGTTTGCCGCCAGCCGCACCTGGCCGTGAGGCGGCGGGCTCCGTTCTCCGTGCGGATGCAGCCCGTCCCGGGGGACTGGACCCTATTCGTACGGATCCCACAAGCGCTCGGCGGCCCTTTCGCGCCGCGCTACCGCAGCGTGCTCGTCGTCAGCCGAACACCGGCCCGGCTTGATACGGTGGCGCGGAAAGGGCATGCGTGCCCACGGAAAAAACTACACTACAAAACACTTGCCAAATAACTTCACCCCGCGGTTGCAGCTACCGCTTGAATCCGGAGTCCTCTACGTCAATGGCCGCCCCGCCGGAGAGGTGACGCCACGGTCCGCTTTCCCGCCAGGGCGGTGACGGAGGCGTGACCTGGCAACCGACAGGTTTGCCTGCTCCCGGAGCGGCGGGGAGTATTGTGATGATCCACCGGCTCCAGCTTGTGCTTGTCGTACTGATGGTCGCCATCCTCAGTGGCTGCCGTTCGCTGCCACCGGGGTCGGATGTTGCCAAAACCGCCTCCACGGCGCTGGCTCACCCCGAGGAGACCCGGCTTGGCCGGCTGTTTGACCAGGCGGCGCGGGCCCATGCCGGCCACTCCGGTTTTCGCATCATCCCGGTCGGCGCCGACGGCTTTCTGACCCGCATGCAGATGATCAACGCCGCCGAACGCTCTCTCGACCTTCAATACTTCATTTTCCGTGGGGATGAAACGGGCCGGCTGCTGACCGGAGCGGTGCTGCGCGCGGCCGATCGCGGGGTACGCGTACGCGTGCTGATCGACGATGCGGAAACGGAGGCTGGGGACGAGCAGATTACCCGTCTGGCAGCCCATCCTTCGGTCGAGATTCGTCTCTTCAACCCGTTCACGTACCGCGGCCATTCGAAGCTGTTCCGATCCATCGAGTTCATGTTCAACGCCTCCCGCCTCGACTACCGGATGCACAATAAACTGCTGGTCGTGGACAACGCCATGGCGCTGCTTGGCGGGCGCAACATCGGCGATCAATACTTTCAGATCAACCCCGCATCCCAGTTCGCCGACGAGGACGTCTTTGCCGCCGGCCCTATCATCCCCCAGCTCTCGAGGTCTTTCGATGAGTACTGGAACAGCCCGCTGTCGATCCCGGTTGCGGCACTGGCCGGCAAGAAACCCTCGCATGCCGAATTGAATGAGCATCGCGACGCCTTGAACGAGCAGCATCAGGAGTTGAAAGCCAGTGGTGTCGACTACGTCAGGCGGGTCGCCACCGGAGAGCCCTTTGAGGGGATGATCTCCGGCCGCTTGCCGCTGACCTGGGCGCCGGCGCAACTGGTCTACGACAGCCCCGACAAGCGCAAGGTGGTGCAGGGCGCGATGGTAGGGCAGCTGATGCAGCGCCCGGTGGCCAACACGACGCTTGCAGTGCAATCCGAATTGCTGATGGTGACGCCCTACCTGATCCCCGGGAACGAAGGCATGCGCCTGTTCGAACAGCTACGCCAGCGCAACGTCAGGGTGCGGATACTGACCAATTCACTCGAATCGACCACCGTATTGCTGGCTCATTCCGGCTATATGCATTACCGGGTGCCCCTGCTCGAGCAGGGTGTGGAGCTGTACGAGGTGCGATCGTTACTGGGAAACGCCAAAGGCAGCGGCCAGAGCGCGGCGATCTCCCGTTTCGGCAATTATTCGCTGCACGCCAAACTGTTTGTCTTCGACCGCCGGAAGGTGTTCATCGGCTCGATGAATTTCGATCAGCGTTCGATGCATCTCAATACCGAGATAGGCTTGATCATCGACAGCCCCGCCCTCGCCCGGCAGATTGCCCAGCGTTTTGACGCCATGGTGCAGCCGGTCAACTCCTACCGGCTGACACTGCGGCCAAGCGAAACGGGGAAGGCTCCCGGTCTGGTGTGGCACACCGAGGAAAACGGCAAGGCCGTTGAGTACGACGAAGAGCCGGCCCGCAACGCCGAGGAAAGAATCAAGGCCCATACCCTTTCTCTGTTGCCACTGGACAAGGAACTATGAAACCGAGATACGCCGGGGCGGTATTGATGCTGGGGCTGCTATGGCCGCCCGCGGCGCGTGCGGAACCCCCCGCCGCGGTGCAAATGGAAGTGGGTTTTCTGCTCGGCTATATCGAAGGCTCTGGCTGCCAGTTTTATCGCAATGGCTCCTGGCACGACGCCAAAACGGCGCAGGCGCATATACGCGACAAATACCGCTATTTGGTGGCGCGAAACCTGATCGCGACCACCGAGGACTTTATCGAACGGGCCGCCACAGCAAGCAGTCTGAGCGGCCAACCGTACCAGGTGCGGTGCAACGGCGGGGCGACCGTGACAAGCCGGCAATGGTTGCACGAAGAGCTGGTGCGGCTTCGGACCTATCACTAAAACCAAACACTTGCGCTTCGTCAAACAAAGCGGTCCCGCAGCAGGCATCGCCGCCACGTCCACTTCTATAGTGATCTGGACTGCATCGGATTCGGAACCGTTGCTGTCATCCAGAAAATGAGGAGCGCACCTCCATTGGAGCAGTCCATCCAACAGAAAGGAAAAACATGAAGACCAAGAAACTCATGACGACTGCTTTGATCGCCACCGGCCTGGTCTGCACCCTGCCGGCTGTTGCGGCGTCCACGCTGGAAAAGGTGGCCGCGAGCAACAAGATCACCGTGTCATACCGTGAAGCCGCCGTGCCTTTCAGTTATTTGCCGGGCTCGGACAAGGCCGTGGGGTTCTCGGTGGATCTGACCAACGCCATCGTCGACGATGTGCGCAAGAAGCTGAAAAAACCGAACCTCGAAGTGGCCGCCATCCCGGTCACCTCGCAGAACCGCATCCCCTTGCTGGTGGACGGCACCTACGACCTGGAGTGCGGTTCAACCACCAACAACGCGGCGCGCGGCAAGGACGTGGCGTTTGCCATCAGCCACTTCTATGCCGGCACGCGCCTGCTGGCGAAGAAGACCGCCCATATCACGAGCTACGCCGACCTGGCCAAGAAGACCGTGGCCTCGACGGCGGGCAGCACCAACGAGAAGGTCATCCGCCAGTACAGCGCCGACAACCACCTCGACATGCAGTTCGTCCTGGGCAAGGACTACGGCGACGCTTTGCAACTGGTGGAAAACGATCAGGCGGTGGCGCTGGCGCTCGACGATATCTTGCTGTTTGGCCTGAAAGCGAACGCCAAGAACCCGGATTCGCTCGAGGTGGTGGGGGACGCGCTGCAGGTGGAGCCCTACGGCTGCATGCTGCGCAAGGACGATCCCGAGTTCAAGGCGCTGGTGGACGGCACCCTCGCCCGCCTGATGAAATCGGGCGAATTCACGCGGCTCTACCGCAAGTGGTTCGAATCCCCAATCCCCCCCAAAGGCATGAATCTGAACATGCCGATGGGCGCGCAGCTGAAGGCCAACCTCAGCGCGCTCAGCGACAAGCCGGCGCAGTAGCAACGCCCCCGCGACGGGCAAGGCGGCGGGCGGGCACAGCCGGCCACCGCCAGCCCAAACAGCCTGACGTCGCCTCGATCACCCATACACGCGGCCAAGCCGGCCAGCGGAGCAACGACAACTCCTACCATCGCCCTGCCCCGCCACCAAGAGCTGACGGTCAGTCCGACCCCAGTTGCAGCCGGTTGGGCTGGCGCTTTTCGATCGCCCACTTCAACAACGCCGCCGAACGGTAGATGCCGTGCGCGAACTTGCCGTAGGGCAGCGTCGCGAACAGTGCCATCACCACCCCGAGGTGCGCGGCGAGCAGGACCCCCATGGCGCCGCTGTCGCGGCCGGCCAGCACGGCGAGGCCGGTCGCGCTGGTGAGCAGCAGCAAGGCGATGAAGCCGCGGTCCATCGGTTTTTGCGCGGCATCGCCCTGCGCCGGGTGGCGCCGCAAGTTCAGCCACAGCAAGCCGGCCGGACCGATCAGCAAGCCGACCCCGCCGATACTTCCCAGCAACACCGGCAGGCTGGTCAGGGCGTAAGGCGCCGGCATTCCCAGCAGGTAGTGGTAGAGGGTGGCGACGGCGGTGGCGGCAAAACAGGCCAGAAAGCCGTAGAAGGTGAAGTGGTGGAAACGCCGGCGCCACAAAGTGAAGGCATCGTCCGCGTTGTTGCAGCCTTCGCCGTGGCCGCCATCGAGATACTTCAAGCGCAGTACGTCGTGCGTGGCTTCGGCCACGGCCGGGCCGGTGGCCTCTCCCGGCGTAATGCTGCGCCAGAAGCGGCTAACGCCAACGCCGAGCGCGAGTACCGCAAAACCGAACACGGCACCGAACAGCAGTGCGAGCGTGTTGTGCGGGAAGAACGCGTAGAAATCTCCACCCAGGGGCTGGCCCAGCAACTCGGCGCGTGTGCCGAGCAGCAACATCAGGAACAGCGCCAGCCCCCCGGCCAACGCCAGCGCCACGGTCAGCCCGGCACGGCGGTAGAGCGCGCCCAGCGCGGGCGGCCAGGCGTAGTCGCCATAGGTCTGGCCGCGCACCTTGGCCATGGCCTGCGGAACGTTGACGGCGAACTCGTGCGGCGGTGCGTATTGGCAGGCGTGCAGGCAGGCGCCGCAGTTGTGGCACAGGTTGGCGAGGTAATGGATGTCGGCCTTGCCGAACTCGATGCGATGGGTCATGGCCGGGAACACGGCGCAGAATCCCTCGCAATAGCGGCAGGCGTTGCAGATCTGCATGGCGCGGCCGACTTCGTCCTCGTTGTCGGTGAGCGTGGCGCTGGCCGGCGTTGCCTGGTCGAAGCGGCCGGCTTCGCGGATCAAGACATCAAGCTGCTTCATGGTGCGTCCCTTGTCGTGCGGCCCGTGCCGCGTGAGTGCCGGCGATGCGGCCGAAGGCGGTGCCGATGGACATGCCGATACCGGCGAGATAGCCCTGGCCGAGCACGTTGCCGGCCATCATCTCGCCCGCCACGAACAGGTTCGGGCTGGGCCGGCCGCCGAAATGGACCGCGGCGTGCTGGTCGACCTTGAGGCCGAGGTAGGTGAAGGTGATGCCGGGCCGCAGCGCGTAGCCGTAGAACGGCGGGGTGTCGAGCGGCCGCGCCCAGTGCGTCTTGGCCGGGGTGAGGCCGGTGGTGTGGCAGTCGTCGAGCACGGTGTGGTCGAAGCGGCCGACATGGCAGGCGGCGTTGTAGTCGGCCACGGTGCGCACGAAGGCCGTCTCGTCGAGCCCGAGCCGGCGCGCCAGTTCGGGCAGGGTGTCGGCCTTGACGCCGGGGAACACCGGCGGCATGAAGCGGCCGATGGCCTTGGCGTCGATGATGGAGTAGCCGATCTGCCCTGGCTGACGGGCGACCAGGCGTCCCCAGATGGCGTAGCGCTTGGGCCAGAAATCCTCGCCCTCGTCGTAGAAGCGCTCGGCGTGGCGGTTGAGCACGATGCCGAGCGAGACGCAGTCGACGCGGGTGCAGATGCCGCCGTCGTAGAGCGGCGCGCGCGCGTCGATCGCCACGCAGTGCGATTGCGACGGCTCGCCCACGGTGTCGGCGCCGGCGTCGATCATGAACTTGAGCAGCGTGCCCTGGTTGAAGCGCGTGCCGCGGATCAGGAAGTTGTCAGCCGGCCATTCGCCGTTGTCGTTCTGGCCCCAGGCTTCGCGCAGCCATTCGCGGTTGGACTCGAAGCCGCCGGCGGCGAGCACGCAGGCGCGGGCCGGGATGCGTTCCTCCCCGAGGCGGACGGCAACGAAGCGGCCATCCTCAAGCTCCAGCGCATCGACCGCGGCGTCGTAGCGGATCTGCACGCCGAGACGCTCGGCACTGCGGTAGTAGGCGTTCACCAGCGCCTTGCCGCCGCCCATGAAGAAGGCGTTGGTGCGCGCCGTGTGCAGCGCGCCGGACAAGGACGGCTGAAAGTGGACGCCGTGCCGGCGCATCCAGTCGCGGCAGTGGGACGAGGCCTGGATCACCAGCCGCGCCAGCGCCTCATCGGTGAGGCCGCCGGTGACGCGCAGCAGATCCTGCCAGTACTCCTCTTCCGGATAGGCTTCGACCAGCACGTCCTGCGGCGCGTCATGCATGCAGCGCAGATTGCGGGTGTGCTGGGAATTGCCGCCGCGCCATGCGCGCGGGGCGGCTTCGAGCAGCAGCACCGAGGCGCCCGCCTCGCGCGCCATCAGCGCGGCACAGAGGGCGGCGTTACCGCCGCCGATCACAACAACATCGAACATCGATACAGTCTCCCTGGTGATGGAGAGACTGTAGAGAGTGGCGCGAGCGGCCGCCAGACCGGTTGCGGCAAGGGGTGTTTAGCGTTCGTGAAGGGTGGCGCCCGGCCAGCGCCCCTGCTCGACCAGGCCGCGCGCGACCTGCTCCAGCACCACGCGCGCGGCGAGGCCGGCCGGCGACAGCTCGTCGTCGCACAGGCTGACCAGCAGATTGGGGCGGCGCACCGTGGCGTCGTCGATCTCGATCAGGGTCAGCGCTTCGTGCCGCAGCCGGGCGATGGCGGCGCCGGGCTGGAGGGTGGCGCCGTAACCGGCGCGCACCGCGTCCATCAGCAGCGCCAGGCCGTCGATCTCGGCCACGATGTTGAGGTCGAGCCGGCCGTGGGCGGACGCGGCGTCGAGCAGCGCGCGCAGGCCGTGCGGCCCGCTCGGCAGGATCAGCGGCAGCGCGCCCAGCTGGTCGAGCCGCAGCGGGCCGGGCGCCGGCAGGCCCGGCATGTCGGGCGGGGCGATCAGGAACAGGCGCTCCTCGAGCAAGGGCTGCACGCTCCAGCGCTGGGTGCGGTCGACCTGGAACAGGATGGCGAGATCGAGCTGGCGCGCGCCGGTCAGGGTGGCCAGGTTGCCGGACAGGCTCTCGACCAGGTGCAGGCGGATGTCGGGATAACGCTCGCGCATCGCCGCCATGAACGGCAGCCCCAGCAGCGCCGAGGTGCTGGGCGCCATGCCGATGCTGACGTGGCCGGACAGCCGCGCCAGGCGCGCGGCACGCACGGCGTCGTCGGCGTGGCGGATCGCCAGTTGCGCCTGGCGCCAGAAGGCGAGGCCGGCGTCGGTCGGAATCACGCCGGTCGACGTCCGCTGTAGCAGGCGCGTGGCGAGTTCGCCCTCGAGCCGGCTGATCTGCTGGCTCAGCGCCGAGGTGCCGACGCCCAGTTCCAGCGCGGCGCGGCCCATGCTGCCCTGCTCCACCACGCTGACGAAATAACGCAACTGCCGAAGCTCCATCTCTCTCCCATCGCTAAGGTTGGCCGAAGACGGCCGCCTGAAGCATAGGCGCAAAACCGGGGCCAGCGATAGCTCGGCCACGCCGAGCCCCCGGGGCGGGAGCGCGCCGGGGGCATCGTGGCGGCGCGAGCCGGGCATGAGGCCGTAGCAGCGCCGCGGCCACGGCAATGAAAAAGGCCGGCTCCCAGGAGCCGGCCCGCAGACCTCGTATCACTCAGGACTTCAGCGACAGCCCTTCCGCCACCGTGAACCCCTCCAGTTGCGGCTCGGCCTCCTCCGCCACCGCTTCCACCAAGGGGCTTGGCTCGCACAGTTCCGCCAGCAGTTGTTCTCGGTCGCAGGCCTTCTCCCACAGCGCGACCACCAGCGAGCACACGATGTTGCTGATGATGCTGGTCAGCGCGCGGGCTTCGGACATGAAGCGATCGATGCCCAAGAGCAGCGCGATACCGGCCAGGGGGATGTCGTGCACCACCACCAGGGTGGCGGCCAGCGCCACGAAGCCGCTGCCGGTGACGCCGGCCGCGCCCTTGGAGGACAGCAGCATGATGCCGAGCATGATCGCCGTCTGCTGCCAGGAAAGATCGATATTGCAGGCCTGGGCGATGAACAGGCTGGCGAGCGACAGGTAGATCGCGGTGCCGGCCAGGTTGAAGGAGTAGCCGGTGGGCAGGACGAAACCGGCCACGCCCTTGCTGCAGCCCAGTTTCTCCAGCTTCTGCAGCACGCGCGGCAGCACCGGTTCGGTGGAAGACGTCCCCAACACCACCAGCAGTTCCTCACGGAAGTACTTGAGCGTGCGCCACAGGCTGAACCCGCTCAAGCGGCACAGGCCGCCCAACACGACCACCACAAAGCCGATGCAGGCCACGTAGAAGGTCAGGATCAGCTGGCCCAGCGAGGCCAGCGAGTGCACGCCGTACTTGCCGACGGTGAAGGCCATGGCGCCGAAGGCACCGATCGGGGCCACCTTCATCACGAAGTTGAACACGCGGAACAGGATTTGCGACATGTCCTCCAGCCAGGCCAGCAGTCTGTCGCCGCCCTTGCCGCTGGCGGCCGACAGGGCAAAGCCGGTCAGCACCGCCAGCAGCAGCACCGGCAGCACCTCGCCCTGGGTGAAGGCGCCGACGAACGAGTCCGGGATCATGTGCATGAAGAAGTCGACGGCGTTGAGCCCCTTGGCGCTATGGGTGTACTTGGCAATGCCGCTGGTATCGAGCTGGCTGGGGTCGATGTTCATCCCCGCACCCGGACGGATCACGTTCACCGCCGCCAGGCCGAAGCCCAGCGCCAGCAGCGTCAGCACCAGGAACAGGCCGAGCGTCTTGCCCAGGATGCGCCCGAGCTGGCTCTTGTCGCCCAGCGAGGCGATGCCGATGGCGATGGTGCAGAACACCACCGGCGAGATCATCATCTTCACCAGCTTGACGAAGGCGTCGCCCAGCGGCTTGAGCGCGGCGCCCTGGCTCGGGAAGAAGTGACCGAAGGCGATGCCGATCACGACGGCAATGATCACCTGCAGGTACAGGGATTTAAAAATTTTGGCTTGCATGATGTCTCCTCACTCTCTTTCTTGTCGGTTCAGCCGGCTTTTTTCCAGACCGTTCCGGGAATCAGCACCTGGCCGCTGAACAGGGGCCGGGCGGTTCTGACGATGCCGACGCGACGGATCACCGGGGGCTCGCCGGCCGGCGCGGCTTGCAGATCGACCTGCGTTTCCAGCTGGCCGGACGGGTGTTCGATGGCGATGCGGTCGGGCTGATCGGCCCGGCGGCGCACCAGGCGCGAGGCCACCGAGCCGGGGATCAGGCAGGCGGCGGCGACGCACAGGGCGCCGGTCACGGCGTGGGCGGCGTGGCAGGCCCAGGGGGTGAAATAGCGCGAGCTGATGCTGCCGTCACTGGCCGGGGCGGCCAGTACGGCGATCTTCGGCAACACGCTGGCGCTCACATCGCCCAGCCCCATGCGCCGCGCGGCGGCCTGGCGCACGGCTTCGAGGCGGGCCAGCAGTGCGGCGTTGGCATCGAGTTCGGCCTTGCTCTCGTGGCCGCTGATGCCCAGGTCGGCGGCCGCCACCAGCACGATGGGGGTGGAAAAGTCGACGCAGGACACCGCGATGCCATCCACGATGTCGAGCGCCTGCCCGGTGGGCAGCAGCTTGCCGGTCTTGGCGCCGGCGGCGTCCAGGAAGTTGAGCACGATGCCGGCGGCGGCGCCGGGCACGCCGTCGATGTGCACTTCGCCTTCGTAGGTCACTTCGCCGCTCGGCGTCGGCACCAGCGCCTCGATCACCTTGCCGGTGTTGACGTTGAAGATGCGCACCGGCGTCACCGGATCGGCCGCCGGCACCAGCCCCTGCTCGATGGCGAACGGACCGACCCCGGACAGCATGTTGCCGCAGTTGGGGTTGGTATCGACCGCGCGCTGGCTGACCGAGACCTGGGCAAACAGGTAATCGACGTCGATGCCGGGGCGCTGCGAGCGGCTGACGATGGCCACCTTGCTGGTCAGCGAGTCGCCGCCGCCGATGCCGTCGATCTGGCGCAGGTCGGGCGAGCCCATCACCGACAACAGCACGGCGTTGCGCGTCTCCGGATCGGCCGGCAGGTCGTCGGCCAGGAAGAACGGGCCTTTGGAAGTGCCTCCTCGCATCAGGAGGCAGGGAATCGGGGTCAACATGGATTGGCTCCACCACAGGCGTTGAATCAGTGATTGGATTGTGGTGAAAAGCCGCCATAAAGTTAAATGCATTTATTTATTGAATTATTGCATTTTGGTCATTTATTCATTTTAACTGGGTTATCAATACAAATTTTCGCCGTAAAAATCAGAATTTGACGGAAATTGAATGCAGTTACCGGTCTAGCCAACCAGCACGAAGGCCGCATCGCATGCGCAGGCCAACGCCCCGGTCAACCGCTGCAAGGCCTTGCAGCGGTCCCTGAAGCGGGGACGGCCGGCCAGCGCCGGGCGCTCCGCCACGTCACCGCCATCAGGCCGACCTGCTTCGGCCAACCTTGGGCCTTACCTGACCGCCGCGACGAACGCCGCGAACGCCGCCACCAGGCGGTCGACCTCGGCGGGCGTGGTGTCCGGGCACACCAGCATCATGTTGTGGAACGGCGTGATCAGCAGGCCGCGGTTGAGCAGGAACAGGTGCACGATGTGCTCCAGCTCGCTGTCGAGAATCCGCACCGCCTCGCTGCCGTTGCGCGGCGGCACGGCGGCGAACTGGAACTCGGTGCGGGCGCCGATCCGGGTCACGCACCACGGCAGCCGCTGCGCGTCGATGACGCGGCGCAGCCCTTCGGCCAACCTTTCGGCCAGGCCGAACATGTAACGGTAGGCGTCGTCGGTCATCACCTCGGCGAGGTTGGCGCGCATCGCCGCCATCGCCAGCAGGTTGGCGGTGAGCGTGGTGCCGATGCCGCTGTGCCCCGGCGGCGCGTTGCGCTTGGCGGCCTCGGCCTGCCGGGCCAACTCGGCGCTGAAGCCGTACACCGCGCACGGCACCCCGCCCGCCACCGGCTTGCCGACCACCAGCAGGTCCGGCTCAAGGCCGTGGGCGCGGGTGTAGCCGCCGGGGCCGCTGCTGATGGTGTGGGTTTCGTCGATCAGCAGCAGCGTGCCGTAGCGCCGGCACAAGGCCTGCGCCGCCGGCCAGAAGCCCGGTTGCGGCAGCACCATGCCGATGTTGGTCATGGCCGGCTCGGCCAGCAGGCAGGCCACCTCGCCGTCCTGCAGCGCGGCTTCCAGCGCCGCCAGGTCGTTGAATTCCACGCTGCGCGTGTGGCGGGTGATGTCGTAGACCTGGCCCAGCAGGCTGGCGCGCGTCTGCGGCTGGCCGTCCACCAGGTCGACGAACACGTCGTCCACCGTGCCGTGGTAGCAGCCGTTGAAGATCAGCACCTTGCGGCGGCCGCTGATCGCCCGCGCCCAGCGGATGGCGAAGCGGTTGGCGTCCGAGGCCGACAGCGCGAACTGCCAGTACGGCAGGCCGAAGCGGCGCGCCAGCTCCTCGGCCACCCACACCCCGTCCTCGCTCGGCAGCATGGCGGTGTAGCCGCGCTCCGCCTGGCGGGCGATGGCCGCGGCCACCGGTTTGGGGCTGTGGCCGAGCATGGCGCCGGTGTCGCCGAGGCAGAAATCGACGTAGTCGTGGCCGTCCACGTCGCGGAAGCGCGCGCCCTGCGCCGCCGCCACGTACAGCGAGAACGGCGTGGACCAGTCGTCCATCCAGTGCAGCGGCACGCCGAACAGCAGATGATTGGCGGCGGCGGCCGACAGCTCGCAGGAGCGCGGCATGCGGCCGATGAAGGCGTCGCGCTCGGCGGCGTACAGCGCCAGCGCCTTGTCCCAGTTGATGCCGTGACGGGTAGCCATGGGGCCTCCTTGGTCGTGTCTTGAGCGGGTTGCGGCGAACCGTGGCCGCAACCCGAAAATTCATTCGGCGAGGCGGGAGAACCTGTTGACGATCTGGCGAGCGAGAGCGCGCCAAGGCGAAAACCGAGGGGCGCGGAGTTGACATGGAGTCAATGCGCCTCCCTGAATCGAACTCACGCCGTAGCGCCGAAGCGCAGCAAACCGTCAGCAGGTTCTTACACGTGCAGCTGCAGGTGCTCGCGCTCCCAGGCGGTGATGGCGCGGTTGAAGGTTTCGAATTCCTTTTCCTTCACCGCGCAGAACGCCTGCACGAATTCCTCGCCCAGGATCTCGGCCAGCTCCGGGCAGTCCTGCATCCGTTCCACCGCGTCTTCCAGGCTGCGCGGCAGCTCGTAGTCCATGTCGTAGGCGCTGTCGCTCATCGGCGCCGACGGTTCCAGCCGGTGCACCATGCCGAGGTAGCCGCAGGCCAGCGTCGCCGCCATCGCCAGGTAGGGGTTGACGTCCACCCCCGGCAGGCGGTTTTCCAGGCGGCGCGCGGCCGGGCCGGACGGCGGAATGCGGATGCCGCAGGTGCGGTTGTCGTAGCCCCAGCGCACGTTGATCGGCGCCGCGGTGTGGCGGCTCAGGCGGCGGTAGCTGTTGACGTAGGGGGCGAACATCGGCATCGCCTGCGGCAGGTAGTGCTGCATGCCGCCGATGTGCTGGAAGAACAGCGCGCTGGCGCTGCCGTCCGGGTTGGAGAAGAGGTTGTCGCCGCTGTCGCGGTCCACGATGCTCTGGTGGATGTGCATGGCGCTGCCCGGCTCGCCCTCCATCGGCTTGGCCATGAAGGTGGCGAAGATGTTGTGGCGGTAGGCGGTTTCGCGCACCGCGCGCTTGAACAGGAACACCTGGTCGGCCAGTTCCAGAGCGTCGCCGTGGCTGAAGTTGATCTCCATCTGGCAGGCGCCCACTTCGTGGATCAGCGTCTCGACGTTGAGCCTGGCCGCCTGGCAGAACGACGACAGCTCCTGGAAGAACGGGTCGAAATCGTTGACCGCGTCGATGGAGAACGACTGGCGCCCCACCTCGGAGCGGCCGGCGCGCCCCGGCGGCGGCCGCAGCGGCTCGTGCGGGTTGGTGTTCTGGCGGATCAGGTAGAACTCCATCTCCGGTGCCACCACCGGGCGCCAGCCGCGGTTCTCGTACAGCTGCAGCACGCGGCGCAGCACCGCGCGCGGCGAGATGCCCACCGGGCGGCCGTCGAAATCCTCGCAGTCGTGGATCACCACCGCCACCGGCTCGATCGCCCACGGCACCAGGCGGATGGTGGACGGGTCCGGGCGGCACACCATGTCCGGATCGTTGGCGCCGGCAAAGCGCTCGAACTCGGCGAATTCGCCGTTCACGGTGATGGTCAGTACCGCCTTCGACATCTTCATGCTGTCCTCGGCCAGAAACAGGGCCTTGGGCACGATCTTGCCGCGCGCCACGCCGGTCATGTCCGGGATCACGCACTCCACCTCGTGGATGGTGTGCTCGCGGATGAAGCTGGCCAGTGTTTCGTTCATGGTCGTTCTCCTCTGGTACGCGTCCTTTGGTTCCCGTCCTTGCAAACAGAAAACCCCGGCAGAATGCCGTTGGTGCCGCCATCGTAGATTTGATCAAATATCAAAGTCAACATTTGATCAAATTTCCGGTCTCCGTGCCGCACGCTCTGGTATGCTGGCGCGACACAGACCGCCAGCCGCCGACATGAAGACCCGCAACGCCTCCACCCTGCAAGACGAAACCTACGACACGCTGCGCCATTGGCTGATGCTGGGGCGCTGGCTGCCGGGCGAGCGGCTGAAGATCGCGCCGCTGGCCGACGAACTGGGGGTCAGCCCGATGCCGGTGCGCGCCGCGCTGCAGCGCCTGGCGGCGGAAAAGGCGCTGCAGAACGTCCCCAACTGCGGGGTCATGGTGCCGCGGCTGACGGTGACGCAATTCGACGACATCCTGCACAACCGCATCCTGCTGGAAGGCGAGGCGGCGTGGCTGGGGGCGCAAAGGTTGGCCGAAGAACCGCGCCGGGAGCTGGTGGCGCTGTGCCGGGCCATGGACGCGGCGATCGCCGCCGCCGACGTCAAGGCCTATCTCGACGCCAACGAGCGCTTCCATCGGCTGCTCTACGGCGCCGCTGGCTCGCCGCTGCTGCTGTCGCTGATCGAGACGGTATGGCTTTACGTCGGCCCGATCTCCAACCAGCTGCACCAGGACCTGGCGGTGTGGAAGACCATGAACGATGCCCACCACGCCCTGGTCGCGGCGCTGCTGGCGGGCGATGCCGAGGGCGTGCGCGCGGCCATCGCGGAGGATCTGCGCAGCGCCGGCCGCTACCTGCGCCAGCTGTGCGCGGCGGATTCGCCCGCCGGCTGACGCCCGCCGGCGCCGCCGGTTTGGCCCGCGCCCTCCCCCGGCGGCAACTCGAACCGGCGCGACCGCCCTGTCCGCCCCACGTTGCGCTCACCTATACCTACACCATCACGGTGCAATCTGTTTTCGCCCGGCATTGCGCTGCATCAACCCCATGCCGGCCGCGTAGCGCCACAATGAAAAACACCGCCAAGCACATCATCGCGGCCGCCGCCAAGACGCGGCGACCTCCCCTGGCGGCAACCGGATAACAGGTCCAACAGGAGTGCTCACGAGTGGCAAAGTACGGCAACAGGAACCGGCTCTTCATCGCACTCGCCTTGCTGGCGGCCGCGCTCGCCGCCGGCTACGGCTGGGTGAAGCTGCACGGCAACACGCTGCCGGCCGACCTGGCCTCGGGCAACGGCCGCATCGAGGCCACCGAAGTGGACATCGCCACCAAGATTCCCGGGCACCTCACCGAAGTCATGGTCAAGGAAGGCGATCTGGTCAGCGCCAACCAGGTGCTGGCGCGCATGGACACCCAGGAACTGCAGGCCCAGCTACGCCAGGCCCAGGCGCTGGTGCAGCAGGCGCGCGAGGACGCGCGGCAGACCGAGGCGCAGGTGCTCCAGGCCGAGCAGGCCGCGCGACGGATTCAGGCCCAGGTGCGCCAGGCGCAGGAAGCGGCGCGGCGCGCGCAGGCCACCGTCAGCCAGCGCGACAGCGAGCTGGCGTTGTCGCGCCAGACCCTGGCGCGCTCGGTCGAACTGGCCGCCAAAGGCTTCGTCTCCAGCCAGAAACTCGACCAGGACCGCGCCACGCTGCAGAGCGCCGAAGCCGCGCTGCAATCGGCCCGCGCCGGCGCCACCGAAGCCGAGGCCGCCATCGCCGCCACCCAGGCCCAGCAAACCGAGGCCGAGGCCGGCATCGCCGCGGCGCGGGCTCGTGTGACCTCCGCGCAGCAAGCGGTGGCCGTCGCCCAGGCGCGGGTCGAACAGATGCAAGTCAACCTCGACGAGAACACCCTGCGCACCCCCATCGCCGGGCGCGTGCTCTACCGCCTGGTGGAGCCGGGCGCGGTGCTGGCGGCGGGCGGCAAGGTGCTCACCGTGCTCGACCTGACCGACGTCTACATGACCATCTTCCTACCCACCGAACAGGCCGGCCGCGTCACCGTGGGCAGCGACGCCCGCATCGTGCTGGACGCCGCGCCGCAGTACGTCATCCCCGCCAAGGTGTCGTTCGTGGCGCCGCGCTCCCAGTTCACCCCGCGCGAGGTGGAAACCCGCACCGAGCGCGAGAAGCTGATGTTCCGCGTCAAGGTGCGCATCGCCCCGGCCTTGCTGCAGCGCTTCCTGGAGCGGGTCAAGACCGGCCTGCCGGGCGTGGCCTACGTGCCGCTCTCGCCCGAGGCGCAGTGGCCGGAACGGCTGCAGGTCAAGCTGCCGCAATGAACACGCCGTCCAGCGTCGCCCGGGTGGCCGGGCTGACCCACCGCTACGGCAGGACGCTGGCTCTGGACGACGTCGCGCTGGCGATTCCCGAAAACTGCATGGCGGGGCTGATCGGCCCGGACGGCGTCGGCAAATCGACCCTGCTGGCGATCCTGGCCGGCGCGCGCCGCGTCCAGGGCGGCACGGTCGCGGTGCTGGACGCCACCGACATGACGCGCGCGCGCCAGCGCCGCCGGGTGCAGCCGCGCATCGCCTACATGCCGCAGGGGCTCGGCAAGAACCTCTACCCCACCCTGTCGGTGTTCGAGAACGTCGACTACTTCGGCCGCCTGTTCGGCCAGGCGCGCGCGGAACGGGAGGCGCGCATCGACGAGCTGCTGCACAGCACCGGGCTGGCCGAGTTCCGCGACCGCCCGGCGGCCAAGCTCTCCGGCGGCATGAAACAGAAGCTCGGGCTGTGCTGCGCGCTGATCCACGACCCCAGCCTGCTGATCCTGGACGAGCCGACCACCGGGGTCGATCCGCTGTCGCGGCGCCAGTTCTGGCACCTCATCGAGCACATCCGCCGCCGCCGTCCCGGCATGAGCGTGCTGATCGCCACCGCCTACATGGACGAAGCGGAACAGTTCGACTGGCTGGCGGCGATGGACGCCGGGCGGGTGCTGGGCAGCGGACGACCGGACGAGCTGAAAGCCCGGACCGGGCGCGACACGCTGGAAGAAGCCTTCATCGCGCTGCTGCCGGAGGACCGGCGCCGCGCCCACCGCAGCCTGGTCATCCCGCCGCGGCAGCCGCAGGACACCGGCTACGCCATCGAGGCGGAAGGGCTGACGCAGCGCTTCGGCGACTTCACCGCCGTCGACGACGTCAGCTTCCGCATCCGGCGCGGCGAGATTTTCGGCTTCCTCGGCTCCAACGGCTGCGGCAAGACCACCACCATGAAGATGCTGACCGGGCTGCTGCCGCCCAGCGCCGGGGAGGCGCGGCTGTTCGGCAAGCCACTGGATGCGCGCGACCTGGACACGCGCACCCAGGTCGGCTACATGTCGCAGTCGTTCTCGCTGTACAGCGAGCTCACCGTGCAGCAGAACCTGGAACTGCACGCCCGCCTGTTCCAGCTCGCCGCCAGCGCGATTGCGCCGCGCCTCGACGCCCTCTGCCAGCGCTTCGGCCTCGCCCCCTACCTCGCCGAGCGCGCCGGCGCGCTGCCCCTGGGCATCCGCCAGCGCCTGTCGCTGGCAGTGGCGGTGGTGCACGAGCCCGCGCTGCTGATCCTGGACGAGCCGACCTCCGGGGTGGACCCGGTCGCGCGCGACGAATTCTGGCAATTGCTGATCGAACTCGCGCGCGAGCGCGGCGTGACGATTTTCATCTCGACCCACTTCATGAACGAGGCCGAACGCTGCGACCGGGTCTCGCTGATGCACGCCGGCCGGGTGCTAGCGAGCGACACCCCGGCGGCCCTGTGCGCCGCCAGGGGCAGCGCCACGCTGGAAGAGGCCTTCATCGCCTACCTCGAAGAGGCCACGCGCCAGAGCGTGGAGGCCAGCCTGCCGGCGACGGCGGACGAGGCGATGCCGGCCAGCCCGCTGGCGCCCTCCCCGTCCCGTGGCGCCTTCTCGCTCCGACGCATGCTGGGCGTCGCCCTGCGCGAGACGCTGGAGCTGCGCCGCGACCCGATCCGCCTGACCTTCTCCCTGCTCGGCTCGCTGCTGCTGATGTTCGTGCTGGGCTACGGCATCTCGATGGACGTGGAGGGACTGCGTTTCGGCGTGCTGGACCAGGACCAGACGCCGGAGAGCCGCGCCTACGTGCAGAACATCGCCGGCTCGCGCTATTTCGTCGAGCGCCCCGCCGTGCTCGACGCCGCCGACCTCGAGCGGCGCATGCGCTCCGGCGAGCTGTCGCTGGCGCTCGAAATCCCCCCCGGCTTCGGCAAGGATCTGCGCAGTGGCCGCGCCCCGGAGATCGCCGCCTGGGTCGACGGCGCCATGCCCTTCCGCGGCGAAACCATCCGCGGCTACGTGGAAGGGATGCACGCGCACTACCTGCACGATCTGACACAACAGAGCAGCGGCGCCACCGTGACCTCGGCGGCCGACATCCAGGTGCGTTACCGCTACAACCAGGATTACCAGAGCCTGTACGCGATGGTGCCGGCGGTGATGCCGCTGCTGCTGGTGCTGATTCCCTCCATCCTGATGGCGCTGGGCGTGGTGCGCGAGAAGGAGCTGGGCTCCATCACCAACCTCTACGTCACGCCCTTGTCGCGCCTGGAGTTCCTGCTGGGCAAGCAGTTGCCCTACATCGCCCTGGCGATGGGCAGTTTCTTCGGACTGGTGCTGGAGGCGGTGTTCGCCTTCGACGTGCCGCTCAAGGGCAGTTTCCTCGCCTTGAGCAGCGGCGCCCTGCTGTTCGTCAGCGCCACCACCGGGCTCGGCCTGCTCACCTCGACCTTCACCCGCACCCAGATCGCCGCGCTGTTCGGCACCGCCATTCTCACCATGCTGCCGACGGTGCAGTTCTCCGGTTTCACCACCCCGGTGGGCGCGCTGGAAGGGGCCAGCTACTGGATCGGCCAGTGCTTCCCGGCCAGCTATTTCCTCACCATCAGCCGCGGCGTCTTCACCAAGTCGCTGGGTTTTGCCGAGCTGGCGAGCCAGTTCCTCGCGCTGGCGCTGTTCCCGCCGGCGCTCACCACCCTCAGCCTGCTGCTGTTGCGCAAGCAGGAGAAATAGGGTCCGCCATGTCGCTGCGCACGCTCGCCAACATCTACCGCCTGGGGGTCAAGGAACTACGCAGCCTGCTCTCGGACAAGGTGCTGCTGCTACTCATCGTCTGGTCGTTTTCGGGGGCGATCTACGAGGCCGCCACCGGGGTCTCGCAGGAGCTGCACAACGCCCCGGTGGCGGTGGTGGATGGCGACCGCTCGCCGCTGTCGCAGCGCATCGTCGACGCGCTCTATCCGCCCTATTTCAAGAAACCGGCCATAATCACCGAAGCCGAGATCGACCCCGTCATGGACCAGGGCCGCTATTCCTTCGTACTGGTCATTCCACCCGATTTCCAGCGCGACCTGAACGCCGGCCGCCACCCGGAGCTGCAGCTCAACGTCGACGCCACCATCGTCAGCCAGGCCTTCATCGGCTCCAGCTACATCACCAACATCGCCGCCGGCGAGATCGCGGCGTACCTGACGCCCAACCGGCAGAGCGCGCCCGCCATCCGCCTCACCACGCGCGCGCGCTTCAACCCCAACCTCACCGGGGTCTGGTTCGGCGGCGTGATGGAAGCGATCAACAACGTCACCATGCTCACCATCATCCTGGTCGGCGCCGCCTTCCTGCGCGAGCGCGAGCACGGCACGCTCGAGCATCTGCTGGTGATGCCGCTGACGCCGTTCGAGATCATGGCGGCCAAGGTCTGGGCCAACGGGCTGGCGGTGCTGATCGGCGTCACCTTCGCGCTGACGGTGGTGGTGCAACAGGTGCTGCGGGTGCCCATCGCCGGGTCGGTGCCGCTGTTCCTGGCCGGCGCCGCGCTGTACCTGTTCTCGGCGGCCTCGATCGGCATCTTCCTCGGCACGCTGGCGCGCTCGATGCCGCAGCTGGGCCTGCTCATCATCCTCACCATCATCCCGCTGCAACTGCTCTCGGGCGGCGCCACCCCGCGCGAGAGCATGCCGTTGCCGGTGCAGGACATCATGCTGGGCGCGCCGACCACCTACTTCGTCAAGCTGGCCCAGGCCATCCTGTACCGGGGAGCCGGGCTGGACGTGGTGTGGCCGGACCTGCTCGCCATCGCCGCGATCGGCCTGGTGTTTTTCGTCGGTGCGCTGTCCCGCTTTCGCCGGGCCGTCACCCAGACGCAGCGCTGACGGCGCCGTTGTGCCGCGTCACGGCGCCGCCCCGTCGTACAGCAGATAGCGCTCGCGCAACTCGCGGAAACGCTGCAGCGCGGGCTGCCAGTCGGCCTCGATGCGGCGCGGGTCCTCGCCCCGTTGCAGCGCCGCCAGCACCTGGCGCGAACCGACCATGCCCAGCGTCTGGGCGAGTTCGAAGCGTTGCGGGTAGCGCCGCTGCAGCGCGCCGATCAGCTCGATCCCCAGCAGCGGCGCGCGCAGCGCCTGGCGGTCGGTGACGATGAGGCGCACGCCCTGGCAGCGCTCGCCGCGGTAGAGGCTGTCGTCCGGGACGAATTCGGCCGGCTCGAAACGCACCCCGGGGATGGCGCGGGCGTTCAGTTCTTCGGCCAACCCCGCGCCGTCGATCCACGGTGCGCCCAGCCATTCGAAGGGCCGCTCGGTGCCGCGCCCGACGCTGACGTTGGCCCCCTCCAGCAGCGCCACGCCGGGGTAGAGCCGCACCTGGCCCAGCGTGCGCAGGTTGGGCGACGGCGGCAACCACGACAGCCGGGTCTCCTCGAAGCGCATGATGCGGCGGTAGCCCTGCATGGCGATCACCGTGAGCTCGGTGCCCAGCCGTTTCTCGGCGTTGAACAGACGCGCCAGCTCGCCCAGGGTCATGCCATGCTGGATCGGCAGCGGCAAATAGCCGGTGAACGAGGTCAGGTCGTCGTCGAGCAGCGGGCCGTCGACCTGTTCGGCCCCCAGCGGGTTGGGCCGGTCCAGCACGAATACGCGCAGGCCCTGCGCCGCGGCCGCCTCCATGGCGTAGCCCAGGGTGCTGGCGAAGGTGTAGAAGCGCACCCCGGCATCCTGGATGTCGAACACCAGCGCGTCGAGCCCCGCCAGCATGGCGGGCGTCGGGCGCCGCGTCGCACCGTACAGGCTGTACACGGGCAGGCCGGAGAACGGCTCGGTCTGCGACGCGACCTGCCCTTCCTGGTCGCCGTAAACGCCGTGCTCCGGGCTGAAGACCGCCGCCAGCGTCACCCCCGGCGCCCAGCGTAGGCGGTCGAGGGTGCGCCAGCCCCGTCCGTCCACCCCGCTCAGGTTGGTGATCAGGCCGACACGCAGGCCCGCCAGCGGCGCGAACGCCTGCGCTTCGAGCACGTCGATGCCGGTTTCCACCCTGGGGCGCTCGTCGGCCGGAAGGAGCGGCGGCGGCAGCGTGGCGGCAACGGCCAGCACCGGGTCGGCGGCAATGGCGGCGGGCGGCCTGGGCGGCTCCAGGCTGGCCAGCAGCGCCAGCAGCTGGTGCCGCAGCGGCTGGGCGTCGCCGCTGCCCTCCTGATAAACCCGGTTGCTCAGAACGATCAGGAAGCGTTGCGTGACACGGTCGATCCACAGGCCGGTGCCGGTGAAGCCGGTGTGGCCGATCATGCCGACCGGGGCCAGGGCGTCGCGGTTGGCCACCAGCGGCGCCTCCAGCGCCCAGCCGATGCCGCGCCAGTGCGGCGCCTCGGTGGGCGACTGCGGCTGGAACAGCAGCGCCACGCTCTGCGGCCGCAGGATGCGCTGCCAGCCCAAGCGGCCGTCGTTGAGCAGCGCGCGGGCGAAGCGTGCCAGGTCGTCGGCGCTGGAGAACAGGCCGGCGTGCCCGGACACCCCGCCCATGTGCTGCGCCGCCGGATCGTGCACCCGTCCGCGCGCAAGGTTGGCCGAAGCCGGCCGGGTCGGGGCAATGCGCGGCCAGCGCTCCGCCGGCGGCAGAAACCCGGTGTCGCGCATGCCGAGCGGCTGGAAGATATGGCGCTGGCAGTAGACATCCAGCGGCTGGCCGCTGACGCGTTCCACCAGCACGCCCAGCACCTCGAAATTGATGTCGCTGTAGAGCACCTTGCTCCCCGGTTCGGCCACCCGCCGGGTCGCCACGATACGGCGCAGCATCTCCTCCCGGTCCACCCCCTGGCCGCTCAGGTTTAGTCCCACCGGCAGGCCCGAGGTGTGCGCCAGCAACTGCCGCAGCGTGATGGTGTCCTTGCCATGCGAGGCGAACGCCGGCCAGTAGCGGGCGGCCGGGGCATCCAGCGCCAGCCAGTGCCGCTCCACCAGCTGCAGCACCGCGGTGGTGGTGGCGACGGCCTTGGTCAGCGAGGCCAGGTCGAAAATGCTGTCTTCCGTCATGCGCTCGCCTGCCGGCCCGCGCGAGCCGAAGGCCTGGCGGTAGCGCACGCCGCCGGCATCGCCCACCACGACCACCGCCCCCGGCATGCGCCCGGCCAGAATCTGGGCACGCACCGCCGCCTCCAGCGGCGCCCACGACGGCGGCGTCGCCGCGAGCACGGGGGCCAGCCACAGCGCCAGCAGGCACGACAGCCACCACCTCATGGCCGTCCTCCTGGCGCGGGCACCGCTACCGCAGGGGGCGCTGCGGCGCGCAGCTTCAAGCCGGCCTCGCTGTACTGGTTGCGCGGATTCCACAGCATCCAGCCCCCGCTGCCCACCGCCTCGGCGGCGTCGATCTGGGCGCGGATCTCCCTGGCCCCGAAGGGGCGCCGGTCGAAGGCGTAGTCGCGGAAAGACTGCAGCCAGGGACGCAAGCGCACGCCCGGCAAGGCGGTGCGCGCCATCGCCCGGCGCAGCGAGCGCTCGACGATCTCGCCGGGGCTGGCCACCGGGTTGCGGTAGCCGGGGATGCCCCAGGTAAAACCGGACGGGTACAGCATCGGGGAGAGGTAGTCGACCACCGCCCCCAGGCGCTCGATCTGCTGGCCGATGAAGGTATCGTTTTCGTTCCAGCACACGTAGCCGAATACATCGGCCGCCACGAACACGTTGTAGGGCGCCAGGCGCTGGCGCGCCGCCGTCAGGAACCCCTGGATCGCGCCGATCCGGTTGTCGCGGGTGTTGGGACGGGAAAACACCAGCCCGGCCGTATCGGGAAACCGCAGGTAATCGAACTGGATTTCATCGAAGCCGAGGCGGGCCGCGGCCTCGGCGATGTCGAGGTTGTAGCGCCACGCCTCCTGCGAGAACAGGTCGCTCCAGGCCATCCCCTCCCGGTCGTGCCACACGCCGCCCGCCGCATCGTGCACCGCCAGCGCGGGATGCGCCGAGGCGAACGGCTGGTCCTTGAACACCACGATGCGGGCGATCAGGTACACGCCGCGCTGCTGCAGCTGGCGCACCAGCGCCGCCATGTCTCGCACCGGAACCACCTTCTGCGGCCCCAGCCCGGCGCGCTCGGGTATCGGGCTCGGGAACGCGATCTGGCCGCGGTCGCCCTTGACGTCGATAACCAGCGCGTTGAGCTCGGTGCGCTCGATCAGCCGCAGCGCTGCGCCGCGCAGCTTGGTGCTGCCAACGCCGTAAAACGACAGGTAGAGCGCCTTGGGGCGAAAGGGTTGCAGGGCGACTGTCAACGTCGCCGTCCCGGGCGCCACGGCGAGCTGGCGGCGGCGATACCCGGCGGCGCGCAGCGACAGCGAGGCCGCCGGCAGCGCCAGCCGGAAGCGCCCGGCGCCATCGCTCGTCACCACGCCTTGCGCCGTGGTCACGCTCGCCCCCGCCAGCGGCGCCTGGGTGACGGCATCGACCACCACCCCCGCCAGGCCAAGTGCCGGCTCAGCGCCCAGGCAGAGCACGAGCCCCAGCAGCCGGAGCAGGCGCGGCATCATGGCTTTCCCGCGGCGGGAGCCGCTGACGGCGCGGGCTGGCTGTTCTTTTTCAACAGCGCCGCGAAGGTTTTGGCGTCGTAGGCATCCACCATCAGCAGACGAGGCAGCGCCCACAGGGAGTCCCGCCACGTCACCGGCCGCGCCTCGAGCGAGAACGCCGCTAGGTAGCCGGCGGTTCGCGCCTCCTGCATCAACTCGGCGTCGTAGAGGCCGAACGGCCACGCCAGCAGGTCCACCTTGTGCCCCAGCTGCTTTTCTATCACCTGCCTGGGTCGCAGCAGTTGCTGCCGCACCAGTTGCCGATACGCCTCTGGGCTCAGGCGCCGCCGCTCCTGCAGGAAATTCGGATGCCAATAGCTGTGGGACTGGACATCGAACCCGCCGCTTTGCTGCATGCGGCGCAAGTCGTCCCAGGTCAGCGCGTAGCGGGCGTTGGAAATGGCGCTCGGATAGATGAACAGCGTCACCGGCACCCGGTAGCGCTGCACCAGCGGATACATCACCTGATACACCGAGCGATGGCCGTCATCGGCGGTAATCACCACTGCCTTGGCCGGCAAGCCGGCGCGGCGCCCGTAGAGGTAGTCCAGCAGATCATGCAGTGGAATCACCGAGTAGCCCTGGCTGCGCAGCACACGCAGATGGTCCTCGAAGGTGGAGCTGCGCACGGTCATGCTGTCGGTCACGGTGGCGGCGAAACGGTGGTAGACCAGAATCGGCACACGCCATTCCGCCTGGCTCGCCATGGCCGGGCCGGCCAGTGCGGCGAGCACACCGTACCGCCAGACAAGGCGCCGTAGTCGCTGAGTCATGAAAAACCATCCGCATTGTTGGCTCGTCTCGGCGTGCGACAGGCCGACCTGCCGGGTGACGAGCCCGCCGCACAAGCCGACAACCCGCCATGCCCCTGCCCCCTCGGCCGGGACGGCATTTCAGCTATAACGCTTCGCTGCGCAGAAGTACAGCCATGCCCACGCCGCCCCGCACCGGCGGCGGCCACCCCAGCCTATATCAACAGCGCGGGTTTGCGGGTGATCATCTCCCCAGTTCCCCTGCAATGACGTGGCCGTCTCGCCTAAGATTCAGAATGCCCCCGCCCCGATTCACGAGAAAGCCGTTGCCGATGGCGCTAGAAACCGAACTCAAGCTTCGGCTCCCCCCCAACCGGAATGCCGCGTTCCGGCGCTGGATGGCGCAACATGCCGCCGATGCCGCCCCGGTCACCGAGCAGTTGCTCAGCATCTACTACGACACCCCCAGCCTGGCGCTGGCAGAGCGAGATATCGGGCTGCGGCTGCGCCGTGCCGGCGACCGCTGGCTGCAGACGGTGAAGCTGGGCGAACAAGCGGGCGGCGGCCTGCACCGGCGCCAGGAACTGGAAACGGAGGTCAGCGGGGAAGCCCTCGAGCCGGAGCGGATTGCCGAGCGCACGATCCGGCAGCTGTTGACCCGGGAGGACGTCGCCGGCGCGCTCGCGCCGCTGTTCCGAACCGACATCAAGCGCACCCGCTGGATGCTGCGCGACGCCGGGGGCAACATTCTGGAAGTGTGCTTGGACCAGGGCACGATCCGGGGCCAGGCGCGGAGCATGAAACTCAACGAGGTCGAGATCGAGCTGAAACAGGGCCACGTCCAGGCCGTGTTCGATCTGGCGCTGCAGATGGCCGGCACCCTGCCCTTGATCCCCGATCCGCAAAGCAAGGCCGAGCGCGGCTATGCCTTGTGCCGCAACGCCGCGTTGCCGGCCGCGTCGAAGGCGCGGCTGCCGCCCGTGCGGGGCAAACAGACGCCGCATCGCGCCCTCAAGATGATCGTGCAGGAAACCCTGCGCCACCTACAGGCCAACGTGCCAGGCCTGCTCGATCACGACGACATGGAATGCGTCCATCAAGCGCGCGTGGCGTTGCGCCGGCTGCGTTCGGCCCGGAAGGCCTTCGCCCCGCTCACCACCGGCGACGAATGGCAGGGCATCATGACGGACGTGCAGTGGCTGGCCACCCTGTTGGGCCGGGTGCGGGACCTGGACGTGTTCCTGGGCGAGACGCTGCCTGGCATCGAAGCCGCCCTGGCGCCGGATACCGATTTCGCCCCCCTCAAAGCCGCCCTGCAAGGCCAACGCGAACGGTGCCGCCGCGAGGCGCATGCCGCCGTGATCTCGCCCCGCCACGGCCGCTTGCGGCTGCGCCTCCTGGCCTGGCTGAATCAGCCGGCGCCGCGCCCCAAGGGCAAGACGCTGCCACTGCGCGACTTCGCCCGCCGCGCCTTGCAGCAACGCTGGCGGCCGTTTGCCCGCCTCGCCCGCGACTGGGCCGCGCTGAGCCAGGAACAGCGCCACGAGCTGCGCAAGCGCGCCAAGAAACTGCGTTACAGCGCCGAGTTTTTCTCCCCGCTCTACCCACCCAAGCGCGTGGCGCGCTACCTGGAGCGGCTGCAGGCCCTGCAGCAAATCCTCGGCGACATGAACGACAGCGTGGCGGCGCAGGCCCTGCTGGCGCAGACCCTGGCCAAGGATGCCGCACTTCAACATGCCGGCGGACTGGTGGCAGGCTGGCTCGCCCACGGCGCTCACCACGCCGAACAGCGGCTGCCCGGCGTGCTGAAACGGCTGCAAAACACCCCGGTCTTCTGGCGCCGCCCCGACGCCGCCAAGCGGCGGCGCTGACACGGTCCTGCCCCAGCGGACGGCCGCTGCCGACAGGCGCTACGCGGGAGGCTGGCGCAGCGCGTGGCGGGCGTCGTCGCGCAATTGCAGCGAGATACCCACGGCCAGGTCCAGCCGGCGCAGCAGCCACAGGCTGAGGTCATGCACAAACGGATCGGGCAAGGCCGCCGGCTCCGGAAGCAGCGCCTCCGGGATGGTGCTCATGGCCTGGCTGCCCGCCAGGGCATCGCCGATGCTGGCGGCCGCTTGCTGCAAGGCCGGGCGGACCTGCTCCAGGTTGAGGCGCTCGCGCCGCATCAGCAACATGCTCTTGACGGCGGTGAGCTGGGCCAGCAACTGGTAGCTGTGCGCCAGCAAGCGGCCCAGCGGCTCCAGTGCCGGGCGCACCGCGCGCGGTTCGGCGAGCGAGCGCTGGGTGGCCTGAACCAGGGCGGAGAGGCTGTCGTAGGCCTCGCGCCGGGCCAGCCGCCATTCCAGTTCCGGCTCGTTGTCCACCGACTGCAATTGCCCCAGCCCCAGCGCCACGCGGGCGTGGCGCGCCTGGGCCGCCATGGTGCGCGCCACCAGCTTGGGAATCTGGGTACGCTCCCACGAGGGCAGCACGTAGCTGAACGACCAGGCGATGGCGACCCCCAGCAGCGTATCGGCAATGCGCTCGACCACGGCAAACGCCGGGCTGCTACCGGCATTGAGCAGGTGCGCCTGCACCAGGCCCAGCACGGTGGCGGCCACGGCGGTGATGAGATAGCGCTTGATGGCGAAGGCGTGCGCCACCGCCTGCGCCAGCGTCACGACCACCAGCAGCAGCAACGGCGGCGCATGCGTCGCCAGCAAGGCCCCGGCCAGCAGGCACCCGAGCAGGGTTCCCGCCACGCGGCTGTCACGCCGCTCCAGGGTCTGGGCGAAGCTGCCGCGCAGCACCACCACGATGGTGAGCAAAATCCAGTAGTCGTGCGTCCCCCACGGCAGTGCCAGCGACAGCGCGTAGGCGCTGCCGATGGCGAGCGCGGCGCGGATGGCGTGGCGCAGCGGCGGCGCATCCCAGCGCCACAAGGCGGTGAACGGCCGCCACGACCAGGCGGTCGGGCTCACGAACATCCGCCAGGCGGCCCGCACCACGTCGAGGTCGGGCTCGGCCTCGCCGCGCGCCAGCGCGATCAGGCGCAGGGTTTCGTCGTTCATATTGCCGATACGGTTGGCCAGCCCGCGTGCCAGCACCGCCGGCAACGGCGTGGCAACGGCGCCCGGCAACGCCGCCTCCTCCTCCGCCCAATACAGGGCCGCCAGCCGCGGGCGATGGCTGGCAAACAACGCCGGCTGGCGCCGGTAGAGCATGGCATCGGCCAGCGCGTCGATTTCGTCGGCCAGGGCGTTGAGCACCTCGCGCAGCTCGTCCAGCACCAGGGCGTGGCCGGGATGCGTCTTCAGCGTATCGAGATCGAGCTCGCAGGCGAGCAGGTGGTCGCGCATTTCCAGCGCCTGCATCAGCATGCCCGCCAATTGCTGCCGGCGCGCGGTGCGCGGCGATTCGAGCAGGATGTCGCGCGCCGCTTGCAGCTGGTCAGCCAGCGCCGCCTGCTCGCGCAGCAGGCGCCCGATCAGGGGCATGCGTCCGCCCTCCTCGCCACGGCCCGCCGGGGCGAACTGCTGCGCCTGGGTGCGCATCAGCGTGCCCAGCGCCAGCAAGGTTTCGGCCAACATCTGCACGCGGTAGAACGGGTTGAGCAAGGCGTGGGCAAGCGTGGCGTACACCACGTACGCCCCGGCTCCCAGGGCGAAATACAGGGTACTGCTGAGCGCCGTGGCGCTGTGGCTGTGGGCCGGCGCCGCCATCGAGAACACCATCGCGAACATGGCTGAAATCGAGATCGGCAAGCCGCGCTTGCCCCATGCCGCGGCAAGAAAGGCGATGAAGCTGGCCGGCACCAGCAACAGCCCGAGGTAAAGCGGCGAGGTATGCAGCACTTGCACGCCGAAGAACAGCGGCACGCCGATCAGCGCCGCCGGCAACAGATGGAAGAATTTCCCGCGCTTGGGACCGGCCTGGTCGGGCGGAATGCAGACGATGACGCCGACGGACGCGGCGGAGGCGGCAAACGCGCCCAGCGTCAGATGCACCACGCCCGATATCAGCAACAGGCCCAGCGCCGCCGACAAACCGTTGGCCACGTAGTAGCTGAACGCAACGCGCAGGATGGCCTGGTGGCGGCGCAAAAATGATGGAGGGATCTGCATGGTCAATGTCAATCGGCCACCCTGGCGCCGGGTACGACGGCGGAGGACATCCGTCCGGGCAGCGGCAGCGACACCCTCGTCCGGGTTGTTCTTGGTTCGTTGGGTTATACCCTGATTGGATCACGCACAGCAACGGGTCAGGAGAAGGCTGCAAGATCGCCGCCGCGCCCGAGGTCACCCACGGGCGGCGACAAGCATGGGCGACGCCACCTGACGATGCGGTCCGGATGCGGTGCCGGGATGGCGGCCGCGGAGACGTCGTGTCGCGAGGTGGTCGTGAGCAAAGCGAAATGGGGCGTTAAAGAACACCCGCTGCGAGCGAGCGGGTGTTTTCGGCGGGGTTAGCGGTCCTCTTGCCATTTCCCCTTGCCATGGCCGTTGCCGTGCTCGTTACCGGGGTAACGGCGCTCGTCGCGGCGGCCATCGCGGCGGTCGTAGTCGTGCCGGCGGTAGCGTGGCGCGTAGACGTCGTTGTACCACTCATCGCGGACGAAATACACCGGCCGGCCGCAGGCGCGGTATTCGGCGCAGTGCTGGCGCCAGTGCTTGGCATGGCCGGGGGGAACGCGCAGGTAGATCGGTTCGTACACCACGGGCGAGCGCCGGATGATGACGGGTTCCGCATAGATGACGGCAGGCCGCGGGAAGTTGCCGATGTCGATCTGGCCGTAGAAATTAGGATCGCCGATGCTGATCGATACCCCGACATCGGCAGCCAGCGCCGAGGAGGTTGCCGCGGCGAATAGCGAGGCTAGCAAGAGCTTTTTCATCAAAGTCCTTTCCTTGAGCTGTGGTGCAAAACGCCGGGTGACGGACATCTCCAATCCATCCCAGTCTAAGACTTAGCTGACGGCATCGCTACTTGCATAGATTGTGATCGGCGCATAACGTTCCCGGCGCGCCGGCGCTGCCGCCTGGCAAGGCACGCGCCAAGCGGCACCCTCCCGGACGGGTTCGGCAGCGAAGTCGAACTCACGGTTGCGCTGCCCGGCCTGCCGTGCGACGAGGCGCAGCGCCGGGCCACAGCTTGGGCGCGGCGCAACACATCTAAAAATCAGATCAAATAGCCGTATTTTTTGCGTTATTCAATCGAAAAAATAACACCCATACTGACAGCCATGATGAATCGGGGCCGATACCGCCCCACCAACAGGAGCCGATCATGCTGAACGTCAGGAAAGCGAACGAACGGGGACATGCCAACCACGGCTGGCTGAATAGCTACCATACCTTCTCCTTTGCCAGCTATTTCGACCCCAACCACATGGGCTGGGGGCCGCTGCGGGTCATCAACGACGACACCGTGGCCGGCGGCAGCGGCTTTCCCACCCACGGCCACCGCGACATGGAGATCATCTCGTATGTGCTGGAAGGTGCGCTGGAGCACAAGGACACCCTGGGCACCGGCTCGGTGATCGTGCCGGGCGACGTGCAGCTGATGAGTGCCGGCACCGGCATCGCCCATAGCGAATTCAACCATTCGCACCAGGAGCCGGTGCATTTCCTACAGATCTGGGTGATGCCGGAGCAAAACGGCCTGCGTCCGAGCTACCAGCAACGCCGCTTCGAGACCGAGGAAAAGCGCGGCAAGCTGCGCCTGCTGGTATCGCCGGACGGCCGCGACGGCTCGCTGAGCATTCGTCAGGACGTGGCGCTCTACAGCGCGCTGATCGACGGCGAGGAGCAGGTCGAGTGGGTGCAGACGGCGCCGCGTCTGGGCTATATCCACGTGGCGCGCGGCAGCGTGAAACTGGACGGCTATCCCTTGCAGGCCGGCGATGGCGTCAAGGTACAGGGTGACTCGCGCTTGCTGCTAAGCGAGGGCGCAGCGGCCGAGGTGCTGTTCTTCGACATGGTGCCGTAAGCGCCAGGCGGGAAGCACCGCCCCGCCCCGCTGCTTTGGGCACCAAACCGCCGGATGCGGCGCCACGTGGCGCCGCATCCGGCAAATCCTGTCGCAGCACGCCCGGCCATGTCGCCGGCAAGCTGGGCAATATCAACCCGCGCTGTCCTGATGGTCCGGCGCGACGTCCCCGATGGCAAAACGCACCGCGTCCTCGACCCGGTCGAGCAAGACGAATTGCAGCTTCGCGCGCGCCTCGGCGGGCACGTCCTCCAGATCCTTCTGATTGCGGCGCGGCAGCATCACGGTGTGGATGCCGGCGCGCAAGGCGGCCAGCGTCTTCTCCTTCACGCCGCCGATCGGCAGCACCAGCCCGCGCAGGCTCACCTCGCCGGTCATCGCCACGTCGGAGCGTACCGGCTTGTCGGTCAACAGCGACACCAGGGCGAGGAACATCGCCACCCCGGCGCTGGGCCCGTCCTTGGGCGTCGCTCCAGCCGGCACGTGCACATGCACGTCGATGCCGGCGAGCGAATCGCCGGTCCAGAGCTTGGCCAGGGTCAGCGCCGCCTGCGCCGATTCCTTCATGACCTCGCCCAGTTGCCCGGTCAGGATCAGGCGCCCGCTGCCCGGCACCTTGCTGGCCTCGATGAACAGGATGTCGCCGCCCACCGGCGTCCAGGCGAGCCCCGTCGCCACGCCGGGCAGGCTGGTGCGCAGCGCCACCTCGCTCTCATAGCGCTGCGGGCCGAGGATATCGGCCAGGTCCGGGGCATCCACCGTGACGCGCTCGGCCTGTCCTTCGGCGATGCGCATCGCCACGCGGCGCAGCACCGAACCCAGCTCGCGCTCCAGGTTGCGCACCCCGGCCTCGCGCGTGTAGTCGCGCACGATCGCGCTCAGCGCCGCATCCGTCAGCCCAGCCTGTTCGGTCGTCAGGCCGTTGGCCTCGAGCTGGCGCCGCACCAGGTAACGACGCGCGATCTCGATCTTTTCCTCCTCGGTGTAACCGGGGAGCTGGATGATCTCCATGCGGTCGCGCAAGGGTCCGGGGATGGTGTCGAGCACGTTCGCGGTGCAGACGAACATGACCCGCGACAGGTCGAAATCCACCCCCAGGTAGTTGTCGCGGAACGTGCGGTTCTGCTCCGGATCGAGCACTTCCAATAGCGCGCTGCCCGGGTCGCCATGGAAGCCGCCGGCGCCGAGCTTGTCGATCTCGTCGAGCATCAGCACGGTGTGGGTGGTGCCGGCGCGGCGCAGCGCCTGGATGATGTTGCCGGGCAAGGCGCCGATGTAGGTGCGCCGGTGCCCGCGGATTTCTGCCTCGTCGTGCAGACCGCCCAAGGCGACGCGCTGGAAGGCGCGGCCGGTGGCGCGCGCGATGGACTGGCCGAGCGAGGTCTTGCCCACGCCGGGCGGGCCGGAGAAGCACAGGATCGGGCTCTTGCCGTCCGGGTTGAGCTTGCGCACCGCGAGGTACTCCAGTATGCGCCGCTTGATCTTGTCCAGCCCGAAATGATCCTCGTCCAGCACGCGCCGCGCGGCGGCGATGTCGATCGGCTGCGGCGCCTCCGCTTTCCACGGCAGCTCGGTCAGCCACTCAAGGTAGGTGCGCAGCATGGCGTACTCGGTGCCGCCCTCGCCCACGCGCTGCAGCCGCTTCAGTTCCTTCTCGGCATGCTTCTGCACCTCGGGCGGCATCCCGGCCGTGGCGACGGCCTGCTTCAGTTCCTCGATTTCGACCGCGCTCTCCTCGTCCTCGCCGAGTTCCTTCTGGATCTGCCGCATCTGCTCGCGCAGCATGTGCTCGCGCTGGCGCTCGTCGAACTGGGCGCGCGTCTTCTCGCCGATCTCGCGCGAGAGCTTGAGCACCTCGACCCGCGCCGACAGCAGCGCCAGCACCTTGTCGAGGCGGCGCAAGAGGTCGAAGGTTTCCAGGATGTCCTGCTTTTCCTCGACCTTGACGTCGATGAGGTTGGCCACCATGTCGGCCAGGGCCGCCGGCGAGTCGATGCCGCGCACCACGTCGCTCAGCTCGTCCGGCATATGGGGCAGCAGGCCGATCGCCTCGATCGCGCGCTCCTTGAGCTGCAGGAAACGCGCCTCGATCTCGGGCGTCATCATCTCCGGCTGGGCAATCAGCGCCACCCGCGCCACGAGGAAGGGCCAGCCATCGAGGAATTCCAGCACCTGGAAGCGCGATACCCCCTGTACCACGAGGTGATCGGCCCCTTCCTTGCCGGTGATGTAGCGCGCGATCAGTCCGGCGGTGCCCACCCAGTACAAGTCGGAAGGCCCGACCTCGGTTTTCTGCGGGTCGCGCTGCAGCAGGAATCCCACCTGCAGCTCGGTCTTCGCGGCCTCCTGCGCCGCCGCGATGGAGGCAGCGCGTCCGACCGTCACCGGCGACAGCACGCCGGGAAACAGCACCGCGCTGCGCAGCGGGATGAGGATCATCGCGTCCTCCGGCAGACGCTTGCTGCCGACGGCAAGCGGCGCCGCGGCCGGCGGTTGGGCCCCGGCGGACGCCCCGGGGGTCTCGTCGGTGCGCATGTGCTGCTGCTTGGACCAGTGCTTCATCGTGGAACCTCCCTTACTTTTCTGAAGGTCAATACCAGGCAACCATCCGCCAGTTCCGGCGGGGCCGGCTCGAGGATGTGCAGGGGCAGAGGGATGTGGCGCTCGAAGCGTCCGTAGGGAATTTCGATGCGGTGGATATGGGCCGCCCGGGAGGCGGGGAAGCGCCGCTCCGCCGCCACCGTGACCCCGCCCGGCTCGAACGCCACGACGATGGCCGCCGCGGGCACCCCCGGCAGGGCGACGTAGACGATCATGGCGTCCTCGCTCTCCACCACGTCGATCGGCGGCTCGAGGCAGGGTGTGCGCGCCGGGCCGCTGCGAAAGAACTGGCAGTGCAGCCGCTCGGCCTGCTCCAGCAGGGACAGGGCGTCGCCCCACATCCAGGACATCAGGTCGCGTGATCTCATGGTGTTCATGCCTCCCATGGGGGGTAAATGGCGTTCACGGCGCCGCTTTCAAGCCGGCGCCCGCGTCAGGAAAAATCCGCCAGCATCGGGGGGACGTGGCGCCGCAACAGCGCGTTGTGGGCGCTCCATTGCTCCTGCGCGTCCAGGGTTTCGAGGTAACGCACCTCGCCGGCGGCGAACACGGCGACCGGCAGGCCGTCGCGGAACAGCACGCGGTTGCCGGTGAGCGCCGCGAGCTTGGGCCCGGGCGTCAGGATGCCGACCAGGTTGAGCGGGTCGGCGCCGGACAGCGACAGCCACTCGCCAGTGGGCGGCTTGCGCCGCACCTCGCGCAGCAGCCCCACCGCCTCGGGCAGCGCGAACTGCTCGCCGGAGAAACCGGCGACGAAGCGGCCGCCGCGGATGTCGCCGCGCGCTTCGAGCCGGCGGTAGACGCACAACAGGTCGCGCCACGGCGGCAGCCAGTCGGCCTCGCGCTCCAGCACGCGCCAGAACACCACGCCGTAGCGGCGCAGCAGGGTACGCGCGACGTGCTCGAGCGCCTCGTCAAGGTTGGCCGAAGCCGCGCCGCGCCGCGCCAGCGCCCAGCGCCCGGCGTCCTCCATGCCGAACATCACGGTGCGGTGGTGGCGCCGGCGCGTGCTGCCGCCGCTGGGGCGGCGCCGCTCGGACGGCACCAGTAGCGCGCGCAGGCCGCCGAAGCTGTCGGCATTCACCAGCCCGACCGCCACCAGCTCGGCCAGCGCCTCTTCCACCTGCACCCCCAGCAAGTGCGTGCCGTCGCGCAGTTCGTCGAAGAACGAGGCGCCGTGCTGGCGAATGCAGTCGGCCACCGCCTGGGCCCGCCCGCTGAGCGGCGGCGCGTCCGGGGTGGCGGCGAGTTGCGTCCAGAGCTGGGCGTTGCGCCGGGCGAACAGCGTGATCGGCGTGGTGCGCACCGGCGTCACGCCCTTGCCGGCCTTGTCGGGCTGAACGCTGCGCGGCGTCAGGCGCGCCCACGACAGGCGCCCGGCCAGGCACAGGTCGTCCAGCCAGGCCGGCTCATAGGCCGGGATGCGCGCCGGCAACAGCTCGGTTTCCCAGGCGCCGGCCGGGGCCTCGTAGCCTTCCAGCTGGGTGGCCACCGCCGCCACCGCGTCCGGTCCTTCCATGCGCGAGTCCGCGGCCACGTGCTGCCAGTCGAACAGGAAGCGCAGGAAATCGCGCGCGGCCACCGGTTCGATCTCGGCGCGCAGCTGCTTGACGGTGTAGCGATGGATGCGCGCCAGCAGCCTCCGCTCGCACCATTCGTCGTCCGCCGCCTCGGCGGTGAAGCGCCCGCGCAGCGCGAAGCCCTCGTTTTCCAGCGCCAGCAGTGCGCCTTGTACCCGGCCCGGGTCTTCGCCCAGCGCATCGGCGCACGCTGGCCAGGTCATCGGCCCCAGGCCTTCGAGCCGGCCGCGCACGATCTCGACCAGGGCGGTGTCCGGCGTCCAATCGCGCTGGGGCTCGCCTTCCGGAGGGGAAATCGCCGGCTGCGGCTCAAGGTGCGGCCACAGCGCCCGGAAGGCGCTCAGCCGCTCGGCGGCGATCCACAGCGCCGCGCCGTCGTGCTGCACGCGCGCCACGCGCCGCTGTTTCGCCAGTTCCGCCAGCCACTCGCCCCAGCCCGGCTGCGCCGCCACTTCCGCCGCGGTGACGAAACTCAGCCACACCAGCGCGTCGTGCAGTTCGTCGGCGTTGGCGGGGTCCGGCCAGGCTTCCTCGCGCACCCGGGCGATGGCGGCCGGGTCGAGCCGGCCGAGATCGGCGGCGGTGTCCGGGTCGAGCCAGCGCCGGCTCATCACCGCCTGGGTGCGGCGCTCTTCCAGCGGCGCGTCGTCGAGGAAGGCGTAGGGCTTGGCGGTGAGCACCTCGAGCGCCAGCGGCGAGGGCTCGGTGAGGTCGCGCGCCTCGACGCGGATGGCGCCGGATTCGATGCCGGCCAGCAGGCGCTCGAAGCCGGCCACGTCCATGGCGTCGGTGAGGCAATCGGCCAGGGTCTGGCGCACCAGCGGGTGGTCGGGGATTTCGCGCTCGCCGACCAGGTTTTCGGCGCAGGCGAGCTGGTCCGGGAAGATCGCCGTGATCAGGTCTTCGGCGTTCATGCGCATCAGCTGCGGCGGCACCTTCTTGCCGCCGCGAAAACGTGGCAGCGCCAGGGCGATGCAGGCCACCCAGCGCCAGCGCGTGATGAACATCGGCGCGTCGAGCAGCGCCTGGATCAGCACCAGGCGCGCGCTGGCCGAGTGCAGATAGCGTGCCACCTCGGCCAGATCGAAGCTGTGCGCGGTGGTGAGCGACAGCACGATGTTGTCCTCGGTGGCGGCGGCCTGCAGCTCGAAGTTGAACTTGCGGCAGAAGCGCTTGCGCAGGGCGAGCCCCCAGGCGCGGTTGACGCGGCTGCCGTACGGCGAGTGAATTACCAGCTGCATGCCGCCCACGGCGTCGAAGAAGCGTTCGAACACCAGGGTGTCCAGCGTCGGCAGGCAGCCCAGCGCGGCGTGCGCCGCCGCCAGGTAATCGACCAGCTGGCGCGCGACCGGCGCGCCAAGGCCCATGTCGTCGAGCAGCCAGCGCAGCGCAGCGCCGCCTTGCGGGTCGTGCCGCAAGCGCTCGGCGGCCTCGGCGCGCAGCCGCGCCACCGCCTGCGACAGCTCGTCGCTGCGCCCCGGGGCTTCGCCGAACCAGAATGGGATCGACGGCGGCTGACCGTGTGCGTCCTCCACTCGTACCGTGCCGCGCTCGATGCGCAGGATGCGGTAGGAGTTGTTGCCGAGCTGGAACACGTCGCCAGCCGCGCTTTCCACCGCGAAGTCCTCATTCACGGTGCCGATGATGTGGTTCTCCGGCTCCAGCAGCACCTGGTAGTCGGCGGTGTCCGGGATGGTGCCGCCGCTAGTCAGCGCGGTGAGCCGGGCACCGCGCCGGCCGCGCAGCACGCGGTTGATCGCGTCGTGGTGGATCAGCGCGCCGTGGCGGCCGCGCCGGGTGCTGTAGCCTTCGGCCAACATGGCGAGCACGGCGGCGTAATCCTCCGCCGCCAGGGTGCGGTAGGGCCAAGCGCGGCGCAGGCGCTGGTACAGCGCGTCCTCGTCCCAGTCCTGCGCCGCCACCTCGGCGACGATCTGCTGCGCCAGCACGTCGAGCGGCTGCGGCGGGATGACGAGCTGGTCGAGCTCGCCGCGCCGCACGCTGTCGAGCAGCGCCGCGCACTCCACTAGGTCGTCGCGCGACAGCGGGAACAACCGACCCTTCGGGGTGCCGCTCACGGCGTGGCCGGAGCGGCCGACACGCTGCAGAAACGCCGAGATCGAGCGCGGCGAGCCGAGCTGGCACACCAGGTCGACGTCGCCGATATCGATGCCGAGTTCCAGCGAAGCGGTGGCCACCAGCGCGCGTAGTTCGCCGCGCTTGAGGCGCTGCTCGGCGTCCAGTCGCGCCTCGCGCGCCAGGCTGCCGTGGTGCGCCGCCACCAACGTCTCGCCCAGGCGCTCCGACAGGTGGCGCGTGACGCGTTCGGCCAAGCGGCGCGTGTTGACGAACACCAGCGTGGTGCGATGCTCATCGATCAGCGTGGCGAGCCGGTCGTACACCTGCTGCCACACCTCGCCCGACATCACCGCCTCGAGCGGCGAGAGCGGCACCTCCAGCGCCAGGTCGCGCCGCCGCGCGTGGCCGGTATCGATGATGGTGCAGTCCGCCGCACGGCCGCCATCCGCTGCGGCCCCGACCAGGAAGCGCGCCACCTCCTCGATCGGCTTCTGCGTGGCCGACAGGCCGACTCGCACCAGCCGGTCGCCGGTCAGCGCCGCCAGCCGCTCCAGCGACAGCGCCAGGTGCGAGCCGCGCTTGTTCGGCGCCAGCGCGTGGATCTCGTCGACGATCACGGTGCGGGTGGTGGCGAGCATCTTGCGGCCCGATTCGGACCCCAACAGCACGTAGAGCGATTCCGGGGTGGTGACCACGATATGCGGCGGGCGGTGGCGCATCTTCTCGCGCTCCGCCTGCGGGGTGTCGCCGGTGCGCACCAGGGTGCGGATCTCCACCTCGGGCAGGCCGCAGGCCGCGAGCTCGTCGCGGATGCCGGCCAGCGGCGTTTCCAGGTTCTTCTGGATATCGTTCGATAGCGCCTTGAGCGGCGAGACGTAGACCACCTGCGTCTCGTCCGGCAGCCCGCCGGAGAGCCCCTCGCGCACCAGCGCGTCGATGGCGGCGAGAAACGCGGCCAGCGTCTTGCCGGAGCCGGTCGGCGCGGCGATCAGCACGTGGCGGCCAGACTGTATCACCGGCCAGGCCTGCGCCTGGGCGGCGGTGGGCGTGGCGAAGGTAGCGACGAACCAGCGCGCCACGGCGGGATGGAAGAAGGGAAGCGGATTCACGCGTCACATCGCGGCAAAGGGGGACGCTTTCATGGTAGTGCAGCCGGCAAGGAGGAAGGGGCGATGCTTGGCGCCGCCCTCCCGCCAGTCCGCGCCGGCAACGCCTCGGCCCGTCCGCCCCGCCCCCTATGCTTCGCCGCGCAGCTGGCGCCGGTAGCGCTCCGGCGAGAACCCCATCTGCTTGCGGAACATCGCGATGAACGCCGAGGCGGTGCCATAGCTCAGGCGCGCGGCGATCTCCTGCACCGGCCAGCCCTCCTTCAGCCACGCCAGCGCCTGCAGCAGACGCACGCGGTTGCGCCACTGCACGAAGCTCATGCCCAGCTCGCTCTGGAAGCGCCGCGCCAGGGTGCGCTCGGTGCAGTACACCTGCTCGGCCCACTGCGCCAGCGTGGTGGCATCGGCCGGATCGAGCCGGATGGCGTGCAGGATTGGCGCCAATTGGCGGTCGGCACTCTCCGGCAGATAGCTGTCCTCGGCCCCCGCCCGTACCAGGTGCTCCACCAAAAGCTCCGCCTGGCGCACGTCCCAGTCGCCCGCCATGGCGGTCACGCGGCGCTGGCAGAAATCCTCCAGCAAGGCGCGCACCACCGGGGTCTGTGGAATCAGGCACGGCCCGGCCGGCAGGCGTGCCGCCAGCGCGGCGTGGACGTAGACCGAGGCGTACGCCATCGCCAGCCGCACGTAAGCCTCGTGCGGCAGGTCGGCCGGCACCCACACCAGGTAGTCGGCCGGCGCGGTCAGTTTGCGCCCTTCCAGCTCCAGCTCGATCAGGCCCAGGCTGATGCGGTTGAGCTGCCCCCAGGGATGGCGGTGCAGCTCGAAGCCGGTGTGCGGCATCCTGCTCAAGCGCTGGGCGCCGCCGTTCGGACCGTGGCTCAACCTGTACGTGCAAGTGCTGCTGGCGGTGGCGATGCTGGCGGCCTACTTCTGGATGCGCGGCATCGAACGGCTGGGCAGCGAACGCACCGCCATCTTCATGAACCTGCTGCCGCTGTTCACCGCCCTGATCGCCAGCGCCCTGCTCGGCAAAACCATCCACGCCCACCACTGGCTGGGCGGCGGGCTGATCCTGCTCGGGGTGAGCCTGACCCAGGGCGGCTTCGGCAGCGTGCTCAAGCGCGGGCGACTGCAGGCGGGGGGAGACCGGGCGCGGCGACGGGCAAGCCCGGCACCATGGCCTACACTGTGAAGATGTCCGTCGCCACCGCGTTTTGCCATGCCCCACATCACCTTCGCCGCCGCCATCCAGCGTCATATCGTCTGCCCAGAACGGGAGGTTGTCGCGCCGACCGTCGGGGCGGCGCTGGAGGCGGTGTTTGCACTACAGCCGGAGCTGCGCGGCTACCTCCTCGACGACCAGGGGCAGTTGCGCCGCCACATGGCCATCTTCGTCGACGGCCACGCCATCCGCGACCGCCAGCGCCTGGGCGACCACGTTGCTCCCGACAGCCGCATCTACGTGGTGCAGGCGCTCTCCGGCGGCTGATACAGGACTCCCGCCATGAACGACCGACTCCTCGTTGCCACGCGCAAAGGGCTGTTCATCCTGCACCACCGCGATGGCCGGTGGCAGACCACAGAGACCCATTTCCTCGGCGAACCGGTCAGCATGACGCTGGCCGACCCGCGCGACGACACGCTGTACGCCGCCCTCAACCTCGGCCATTTCGGCGTCAAGCTGTGGCGGCGCCGCGCCGGCGCCACAGACTGGGAGCCGTGCGCGGTGCCGCTGTACCCGCCGCAGCCCGACCCGCTGCCCGAGCCCTTGCCGGATCACCCGCCCGCCGCGCCCTGGTCGCTGCAGCAGATTTGGGCGCTGGAACCCGGCGGCCCCGACCAGCCGGGCGTCCTGTGGGCCGGCACCATCCCGGGCGGCCTGTTCCGCTCCGACGACGGCGGCGACAGCTGGGTGCTGAACCGCCCGCTGTGGGACAGCCCGGAGCGCGCGGAATGGTTCGGCGGCGGCTATGACGCCCCCGGCATCCACTCCATCTGCGTCGACCCGCGCGACAGCCGCCACCTCACCCTCGCCGTCTCCTGCGGCGGCGTGTGGCAGAGCCATGACGACGGCGCCAGTTGGAGCTGCACCAGCGCCGGCCTGGAGGCCGACTACATGCCGCCGGAACGGCGCGAAGACCCCAACATCCAGGACCCGCACCGCATGGTGCAATGCGCGGGCGCGCCCGAGGCGCTGTGGGTACAGCATCACAACGGCATCTTCCGCTCCCGCGACGGCGGCGCGCAGTGGCAGCGGCTCTTCGCCCAACCCTCCAGCTTCGGCTTCGCCGTCGCCGTGCACCCGCTGGAGCCCGACACCGCCTGGTTCGTCCCGGCCGTCAAGGACGCATGCCGTGTCCCGGTGGACGCCCGCTTCGTCGTCACGCGCACCCAGGACGGCGGCGCCAGCTTCGAGCCCCTGGACGACGGCCTGCCGCCGCCCCCGGCCTACGATCTGGTCTACCGCCACGGCCTGGCGGTGGACGCCACGGGCCTACGCCTGGCCATGGGCTCCACCACCGGCGGGTTGTGGCTGAGCGAAAACGGCGGGGAGCACTGGCAGTGCCTGTCGGCGCACCTGCCGCCGATCTATTGCGTGCGCTTCGGCTGAGCGTGTGGCCACGTCCATGGCCTTGCCGCCCATCGAAGCGGACACCCCCTGCCCCCGGTCCCGGCGGATGACCCCGTCTCGCCGGCTGCCGATGCGGGCCGGTACGAGCGCCCACCGGCTGGCTGCACGCCGATTTTATCGGCCCGGCCAGGATGATTTTTGTTGCGTCGACCCCGACAGCTATACTCAATCATCGCAGCAACAAGTAACAAGAATGGTCGTGGCGTGAGACATGCCGTGCGAAACTCCCCCATGCGTTTACCCGCCTCCCACCGTGGCAATCGGCCGGTGGGAGGCTTTCACGTTGCCGCCGCCTCCAGGGCGGCGTACCC